>CAYQMP010000035.1:0-9749 GCA_964418615.1 uncultured Chthoniobacter sp.
GTCCGCTCTTGCCGCGCCGCATTGCGGCGGCTTTGTGAAGTGGCTTTTCAGCCGTGGCTGCTTCGTTAAGGTGTTCGTGATGGACAGGGGGGAAACGAAAACCTTGCCGACCGGACGCAGGGGAATCTGGAGCATTCTGGCCGAGGCATTCAACCGCTACGTGATGGAAGGCGGGATGACCTACGGGGCGGCCCTGACCTATTACGCGGTGTTTTCCATCGGGCCCTTGCTGCTCATTGCCACGGCGATTGCCGGATGGTTCTTCGGCGAAGACGCGGCGCAGGGCGAGTTGCGCGACAAGCTGATCGAAATGTTCGGCCCGGAGACGGCTTCGACCATCGAGGGTTTGCTGGCCAGCGTGCGGGCGCGGACTTCCTCGGGCTACGCGGCGGCCATCGGCGTGGTTGTCCTGCTCTACACTTCCTCCAGCGTGATGCGCATGCTGCGTGATTCGATGAACTTCATCTGGCGCGTGCCGCACAAAAAGGAGGCGACGTGGTGGATGTGGGTCGAGCATTACCTCGTCTCGCTGGCCGGTGTGCTGGTCGCGGGCCTGCTCCTCATCGTCTCCCTGCTCGGCACGACCTTTCTCGCCGCGATGAAAAAATACGTGCCGGAGGGCTTGCCCTATTCGGGAACATTCCTCCTTTCCATGGAATTTCTGGTCACCCTGGTCATGGTCACGGTGGTCTGCGCCATGGTCTTCAAGTTCCTTCCCGAAGCGCGGGTGTTGTGGCGCTACGTGTGGCTCGGCGCATTCGGCACGGCGTTGCTCTTCTCCATCGGCAAGCTGGGCATGGGGCTTTATCTCGGTTGGTTGAGCGCGGAATCGTTCTACGGCGCGATGTCGTCGTTCATGATCCTGCTTTTCTGGATGTATTACTCGGCGCAGGTGCTGCTCGTCGGGGGTTATTTTACCGAGGGCTTCAGCCGCGCGCGGATGGAAGCCAAAGCCGCGCAGGGAAGGCTGTGATGGATGCTTGTCCGGCCATGCTGACTTTGTCCGACGGTGGAACGACGGCCGAGTTGGCGCCGGAAGTCGGGGCGCGATTGATGCGCTGGTCGGTCAACGGGCGTCCGGTGCTGCACTGGCCGGCGGAGGCCGACTGGTCGGCTCCGGCCAAAATTCGCGGGGGCAACCCGCTGCTTTTCCCGCTCATCGCCCGGACTTTCCTCGATGGAAAAATCGGGTTTTGGCGCGGACCGGATGGCGTGGTGCGTCCGGCGCCGATGCACGGGTTGGTGCGCGCGGCGCGGTTCGAGACGGTCGAACGCGGTGAGGCGCGCGTGGTCATGCGGACCGCATGGGAGGAATCGATGGCGGAGGCGTGGCCGTTTCCGTTCGTCTTCACGGTGGAATACGCGTTGGAAGCCGGGGCCTTGGCGGTGGCCTTCACGGTGGAGAATACGGGCGCGGAAACCATGCCGTTCAGCGTGGGGAACCATTTTTATTTCGAGGTGCCGGCGGCGGAGCGCGGCGAGTGGGAGTTGACGGGGCAGTTCGCGTCGTGCGCGCGGCAGGACGCCGCGGGTGCCATCGTCCCCGTGGCGCCCCCGGCGGGCGGAGGTGTGCTGTCCGACCCGGAGATGATCGACCTCTTCCACATCGGTCCGCCGCCGGGCGGTCCGCTCTTGCGCCACCGCCGCGACGGGCGCGAGGTCTTGTTCGAGTTGCTGCCCGATGCCGCGGGGACAAATCCGTGGTATGCGGTGACGACGTGGACGGAATCGTCTTCGTCCGACTTCTACTGCGTGGAGCCTTGGACCGCCTTGCCCGATGCGGTGCACAACGGGCGCGGCCTGCGCCGGCTCAAACCGGGCGCGCGGGAGACTTTGCGCCTGCGGTTGTCGGCGCGGGGTTGGTAGATTTTTTCCGCGCGGAGGTTTTTGCCGGTGCGGCGGGATCGTCCTTCGACCGGACGTGCGATTTGCCGTTGAAGGTGGCGCCTTCCTCGACGAGCACCCGGGCGGCATGGATGTCGCCGTTGAGGGTGGAAGACCCTTTGAGCACGGCGCGCTCCGCGGCGTGGACCTCGCCTTCCACCGTGCCGAAGATGACGACGGACTGCGCTTTGATGCGGGCTTTGACTTTGACCCCGCGGGCGATGGTCACGGTGGACGGGCAGACGATTTCCCCGTCGACCATGCAGGTCACGGTGCGGTCGTCGGGAAGTTTGAGCGTGCCGACGATCTCGATGTCCGGCGGGATGTGGCCGTTGTGCTGCGGCGGGGGCGGGCTGGTCACCGGCGGGGCGTCGGCCACGGCGAGCGGTTCGGCCGGCAGCGGGCGATCGGGCAGCACGGAGGAAATGGGGCGCCATTCGCTCCAGCCTTCCTGCCAGCAGTAGTCGTCGGGCAGGAAATCGCCCGTGCCGAGGAAGATGGCGATTTCCTCGGGTTCGTGCGGGCCGAAGGTTTGCCCGTTTTTGCTGACGAAAAAAGCCATGGCGGAGGAGAGTCGATAAAGAGCGGAGCGGGCGCCCCTTGGCAAGGGTTTCCCGCCCGGGGGCTTGCCCGCGGCGGGGTGGAGGCGCATGCTGGTGCCATGCGCCGGGGCGCGACCAATGTCGCCCGCCTCCGCGTCGGGGAACTGCTCGGCGAGGCGGGTATCCGGATCGACGGGAATGAGCCGTGGGATCTCACGGTGCATCGGGAGGATTTTTTTCCGCGGGTCATGGCCGAGGGTTCACTCGGTTTCGGCGACAGCTACGTCGAGGGATGGTGGGACTGTCCGTCGATCGACCGGATGGTCGAACGGATGTGGCGCGCGCGATTGCCGGAAAAAGCGCGCGTTTGGCGCGATCTTCCGCGGGTCCTGCAGGCCAAGTTTTTCAACCTCCAGCACGGGCGGCGCGCCTTCCACGTGGGGAACCATCATTATGACATCGGCAACGACCTTTACCGCGCCATGCTCGATCCGCGCATGATCTACAGTTGCGGATACTGGGCGGAGGCGGCAGATCTGGCCGCGGCGCAGGAGGCCAAGCTCGAGCTGGTCTGCCGCAAGCTCCAGCTGGAGCCGGGGATGCGCGTGCTGGACATCGGTTGCGGTTGGGGCGGGGCGGCCCGCTACGCGGCGGAGCGCCACGGGGTGGAGGTGACGGGCGTGACCGTGTCGCGCGAACAGGCGGAATTGGCGCGGGAGGCGTGCCGTGGTTTGCCGGTCGAGATCCGCCTGTGCGACTACCGCGAAGTGCGCGAAAAATTCGACCGGATATTTTCCATCGGGATGTTCGAGCATGTCGGGCCGCGGAATTACCGCACGTATTTCGACGTGGTGAGGCGTTGCCTGGCCGACGGCGGGATTTTCCTCCTCCACACAATCGGCTCGCTTGAGACGACGACGCGGACCGACCCTTGGATCGCGCGGCGGATTTTTCCCAACTCGATGCTGCCTTCGGCGCGGCAGATCGCCTCGGCCTCGGAGGGGCGGTTGGTCGTCGAAGACTGGCACAGTTTCGGAGCGGACTACGACCGCACGTTGATGGCTTGGCACGCCAACATCGAAGCGGCGTGGGACGGGCTGGACGGTGCGAAGTATGACGAAGCGTTCCGTCGCATGTGGCGTTACTACCTGCTGAGCTGCGCCGGCGGCTTCCGTGCGCGCGAATTGCAACTCTGGCAAATCGTTTTTTCCAAGGATGGTCTGCCGGGCGGTTATCACGTGAAGGGAATCCGCTGAGCCAGCGGACCCTACCGGGCGAGAAGCTTTAGTATGTCCGGAATCTTGTGGGCACCGGTATAAGGGCTATCGAAGAGAGTTCTGAGGGTAGGGACACGCGGCTCGCGTGTCCGTTGGAAAGAGAGCGGACGAGCGGGCCGCTCGTCCCTACCTTGGGAGGACTTCCAACGGCATCGTTGCGGCTGTGGGGTGAGGGGCATCCTCCCTCCGTGGTTGGCGTGCGGGTGGTATCGGGGTATGGGTTGGGGAACCGCGATGCACGACACCAAAAAAGCGCAACGCCGAGCGCCCGATCCGGCCGACACCTTGCGGCGTATCGATGAGGTGCTGCGCTTGAGCCGTTCGGCGGTCTGGGAGGTCGACCGTGACGGGGTGTTCACTTATGTCAGCGCGTCGTTCGAGGATTTGCTTGGCTACCGTCCGGAGGAAGTGGTCGGGCGGCGCGCCATCCACGAGTTTTATCCCGAGGAATTGTCGCCGGAATTGGAGTCGGAGCTGACGGAGGATTGGATCGGCAAGGGGGAGGAGTTTTCCCAATTGGCCCTGCCGCTGCTGGCCAAGTCCGGCGAGATCGTCTGGGTTTCCTCGAGCGGCATGGCGGTCCGCGATGCGGACGGGAAGATCATCGGCTTCCGCGGGGTGGATCGCGACATCACGCCGTTCAAGCTGGCGGAGGAAAACTTGCGCCAAAGCGAGCAGTCGCTGTGGGATCAAATCCAAAAAGCCCCGGTGCCGATGGCCTTCACCACGCTGGCCGGGGCCGGCGTGTTGCAAGTCAACGAAGCTTTTGTCCGGACCTTCGGCTACGCGCGGGAGGAGGTTGCCACGGTCGAGGATTGGTTTGTCCGGGCTTACCCCGATCCGGCCGACCGCGAGCAGGTGCAGCGCGACTCGGAGGAATGGATTGCGCAAGCGGCCCGGGGCGAGGTGCTTCGGCCCCGTGAGTATCGCATCACTTGCCGTGACGGGCGCGTGCTGGATGTGGAGGTCGGCGCGGCCCTGGTTGCGGGGAAGTTCGTCGGAACCTTCACCGATGTGACCTCCTGCCGGCGCGAACTTGAGCAGCGCAAGGCCCGTGAGGAGGAACTGCGCCGCGTGCTCGACAATCTTCCTTTTCCCGTGGCGACGAGCGTGGCCGGTCCGGACTTCGATTGGCAGGACGCGCGGGCGCGGGTGACCTATCTCAACCGCCGATTCACTGATGTTTTCGGCTTCACCTTGCCGGACATTCCCACGGTGAGCGACTGGGCGCGCCTCGCCCTGCCCGACGAGAAAACGAGGCACGAGATCTTCGCGACTCTCGACGAGCAGGTGCAGGCGGCTCTGCGCGGCGCGGGCGAGGTGGGACCCGTGGAGGTGCGCGTCGCCGCCAAAGGCGGCGCGATGCGCGACGTGCTGATCCAAGCCGTCGCGGTGGGAAGCCAACTGGTCATTTCCTTGGAGGACATCACCGAGCGGAAGCGCGCCGAGGACGACTTGCGGGCCCGCGAGGCGGAACTTTTCCGCATCCTCGATAATCTGCCGTTCCCGGTGACGGTGAGTGTCATCGGGTCCGACGGCGCGTGGCGCGATCCGAAAAACAAGCTGGTCTTCCTCAACCGCCGGCACATCGAAGCTTTCGGCTACACCGTGGAAGATTGTCCCACGGTCGGGGCCTACACGATGCGGGCGTATCCCGACGCAAGTTACCGGGACGAAATCCTCGCGCATTGGGACCGCGAATTGCCCCGCGCGTTGCGGGAGGGGAGCGAGCCGCTGCCCCAAGAGTCGAAGCTGACGACCAAGTCGGGGGAGGTGCGCGATGTGGAAATCAGCGCGATCATCATCGGCGGAAAGATGGTGACTTGTTTCCAGGATGTGACCGAGCGCAATCGCGACCGGGCGCAGTTGGCCGAGAGCGAGGAGCGGTTCCGCAAGATGTTCGAGGAGGCGCCGGTCGCCATGACCTCGACCGATCGCAAGACGGGGCTGGTCTTAATGAATGCGGCTTACGAGGCACTGCTCGGATACCGCCGGGACAAAACGTGGACCCGCGAGGCGTTGGCCGACGATGTTT
This sequence comes from uncultured Chthoniobacter sp., assembly GCA_964418615.1. Lineage (GTDB taxonomy): Bacteria > Verrucomicrobiota > Verrucomicrobiia > Chthoniobacterales > JACTMZ01 > JACTMZ01. The sequence continues at coordinate 5,739 of CAYQMP010000035.1, forward strand.
TGCGCGCGAGCGGCGTCAGCTTGCGTGAATGGGATGAGGCCAAGCGCTTCGCCCGGGAGCGGGGAGAAGTATTGCGGCGTGAGATGCGCTTGACCGCGCAGGACGGCTCCGTGCGCGAGGTCGAACTGACGTCGATCAGCTTACCGGGGGCGGATTCCAACGTGATGGTCGACCTCACTGAGCGCAATGCCGTGCTCCGGGACCTGCAGGGCAAGGAAGAACTGCTGCGCTCCCTCGTTGCCTTTGCCCCGGTGCCGATCGCCTTTACCCGGCCGGGTGAGCACCGGGTCTATACGAACCGCGCTTTCGAAGAGGCTTACGGTTGGAAGGCGGATGATCTGCCCACCACAGACGCTTGGTTCACCAAGGCGTATCCGGATGACGATTACCGGCGCGAGGTTTTGGCCCAATGGGAGCCTTTGGTCGAGCAGGCCCGGCATACGGATGGTCGTGTCCCGCCGCGGGAATACCGGGTGACAGCCAAAGACGGTTCGGTGCACGAGGTGGAAATTTCCGCCGTTATTCTTGGCGATGTCCTCGTTGGCACGTTTATCGATTTGACCGAAAGCAAACGTACGCGGGCCGAGTTGGTGGAGCGGAGCAAGCGCCTGAATTTCATCATCGAAAACACGCCCGTCCCGATCGCCTACACCGCGGGCGGCGGCGAGTTGATCCGCTATAACAAATCCTTCGCGCATGCTTACGGGTGGACGACGGAGGATGCGCCGGTCATTGAGGAGTGGTTCGTTAAAGCCTACCCGGACGAAAATTATCGTCGCGAAGTTCTCGGCCAGTGGATGGCGGGGCTGAGACAAGCGGAGCAGACAGATGGTCGGATCCCACCGCGGGAATACCGGGTGACGGCCAAAGACGGTTCGGTGCACGAGGTGGAAATCAGCGCGATCATTTTTGGGGGCGAAATGTTCGGCACCTTTCTCGATCTCACCGAGCGCAACCGGGCCGAGAGGTTGCTGCGCGAGCGGCAAGAGCAACTCGCGCGGGTCGGGCGCGTTTCCACGCTGGGACAATTCGCCGCATTGCTGGCCCACGAACTCGAGCAACCGCTCGGCGCCATGCTCAACAATGCCGAGGCGGCCAAGCTCTTGCTGGCCCGCGAGACGCCGGATGTGGGCGAGTTGCGGTCGATTGTGGAAGACATTCTGGCCGACGACCGACGGGCCGGTGCGGTGCTCGATCGCATCCGCGGCATCGTCAAAGGGCGGACTTTCGAACCGCACAAGGTCCCGGTGGAGCAATTGCTGCACGAGGTGGCGAGGCTGGTGCGGCCCTTGGCGGCGGCGCGCGGGATCTCCTTGGAAATCTCCTGCGAACCGGGCACTCCGGCGATCGATGGAGACATGGTGTTTTTGCAACAGGCGCTGCTCAATCTGGCACTCAACTCGATGGAAGCGATCGGCACGCGCGCCGACGGCCGCATCGAAATGCAGGCGGGCGAGGGGAAGCCGGGCCATGTGGAAATCTCGGTCGGCGACAACGGCTGCGGCGTGCCGCCGGAGAAATTCCCTTCGCTGGTCGAACCTTTCTTCACGACGAAACGCGACGGCCTCGGCATGGGTCTGCCGCTGGTCCAATCCATCGCCGAGCAACACGGAGGCAAGTTGCGCCTGGCCAACCAACCGGGCCGCGGCTTGGCCGTCTACCTCACCTTGCCCGCGCACGAAGGATGAAACGTCCGGTGGTCCATTTGGTCGATGACGATGCGTCCTTCCTGCGCAGCGTGACGCGATTGCTGCGCGCCTCGGGCTACGAAGTGGCGGCGTTTGCCTCGGTGGAGGAATTCCTGAGGCGCTGCGATACCGAGGCGGTAGGTTGCGTGGTCACGGATTTGCAGATGCCGCGGCGCAGCGGGCTCGATCTGCAAGAGGCGCTGGCCGAATCCGGAAGGAATCTTCCGGTCATTTTTCTCACCGCGAAGGGCGACATTCCGACCACGGTGCGGGCCATGCGCGGCGGCGCGGAGGACTTCCTGACCAAGCGCGCGCCCAAAGCGCAGCTGTTCTCCGCCATCGACCGTGCCTTGCAGCGCCAACAGCGAGAAGCGGTGGACCGCGATCGGGCCTCGGTCGCGCGGCGCAAACTGCAAGAGCTGACCACGCGCGAACTCGAGGTGCTCGGAGGCGTGCTGCGCGGATTGCTCAATAAGCAAATCGCCGACGAGTTGGACATCGCCGAGCGCACGGTGAAACACCACCGGACCACGCTGACGCAGAAACTCGGCGTGCAGTCCGCCGCCGAGTTGGCCTTGCTGGTCCGCGACGCCGGGGTCGAGCCGTCTGCCTTGGCGGGGAGTTGAGCCGCAAGCAATGCGGCCCGCGCCGGAGGTCCGCTCGTCCCTACCTCCCCACTAACTCGAAAGTTGTGGCCACGAACAGGGGGAAGGTGGATCGCGCCGTCCCGGCGCGATTTTCGGTTGGGTTATCGCGATGGGGACATCGCGATCCACCTGCCTGAAAGCGCCGCAGTTACTGCTCAACCACACCGCCAGCGCGCGGGTTCAGGGACTTGGGAGGTAAAAGCCCGGAATGTTGCGGAGGCCGGTCTCAATTGCCCGAAAGGGCAATTGCCGCAAGACGGTGTAATAAACAGTCTCGGCCCGATGGACACCACCCCGTCTCAAGAGAAGAGCCGTTTGCCGAAGGTGAGAAAAGCGCGGCGCCCGCGCCTCATGCTTCGCCGCGCTCTGGAGTCGGACAGCACCATCCAGCGCGCGGAGGTCTTGGCCGCGCTCAACAAAATTCTGCTCAGTGCCGATTTTCCGGCCACCCTCCGCAACCGCCGGTTCCTCGAGTATGTCGTGCGGGAAACGCTCGACGGGCGACTGGAAAGAATCAACGGCTACTACGTGGCCACGCAGGTATTCGGCCGCGCGCCCGATTTCAATCCGACCGAAGACCCCATCGTGCGGGTCGAAGCGGCAAAGCTGCGGCGCGATCTCGAGGTTTACCATCTGCGCAACGGCACGGCGGGTGAGGTGCATATCTCGCTTCCGCGCGGGGGCTATATCCCGATCTTCCAACGCCGCGCGTCTTCGGCCGTGCAGTCGACATCTTTCGATCTGGAAGCGCTCACGGTCCACGCCCTGCACAATGGCGACTGCGCTTTGGCGCGGGCCGAGCCGGGCTTTCGTGCCCGCGTGGTCGACGCGCTGGCGCGCCAGAGCACACTCGCCGTATTCGCCGGACCGGCGGTGGCGGGTCACGACGGCGTGCTCGACAGCGACGCCGCTCGCGATCTCGGGCGGCGCAACGGAACGCGCTTCGTCCTCTCCGGCGACGCACGGCCCGACGGGGAGGCGGGGGTTGTCTTCACTCTCCGCCTGCACGACGGCCAGACCGGGCAACTCCTGTGGTCCGAGGATGCGGCCGGCGCTCCCGCCTCGATCGAGCAGGTCGTGGTCGAGCGGATCACCGCGCTCTGCCGGCTGTGGGCCGAACGCCTTCGCGGCGAACCGGAGACCGCCTCCCGATGAGCCGCCGTTTCAAAGACCGCCCGAAGCGCATCGCGCGACGGACGGAGAAAGAAAAGTTCGAGCGCTTGGTCATGCCCGCCGCTTACATTTGCCTGCCCTTGGCCGCGGCGATTTTCATTACCGCGGCACTGAGCTATCTCGTTTACGAAGAGTTTCCGCGGGAGGTCTTCGTGATGGCGCTCGCGGTGGTCGCGGTTCCCATCACGCTCGTGATCTACCGTTTCTTCCGGGGGCATTTCAACGGGGAACTGGGCGAACCGTGAACGGAGCAACCATGGAGCGCAAACGATGGAGAATCGCCCGAGTGACGATCTGGACGACCATACTCGGTGCCACGGCGCTCTTTTGGGTCACTGCCGCCGCCGCAGCGATCGCTTGGCTGCGCTGATGCCAAGTGCCCAAAGTTTTCAGCCGCAACGATTCCGTCGGAATCAAGCCGCTCCATGCTTTGCTGTCCAAGGTAGGAACGGCTGGCTCAGCCGTCCGCTCGCCCCAACCAGAAAGGCAGCGGTCCGCTGGGC
>CAYQMP010000036.1:0-9704 GCA_964418615.1 uncultured Chthoniobacter sp.
GAGTTGTCGGAGTTGTTTGCGCAGCAGGCGAGGGCGCTGGCTCCGGCGTCGCCGTAGCAACCATCGGCACGGGCGACGGCGAAGGCGCGGGAGTGCCGGTTGCGGCGGCTTGCGGCGGGACTTCCGGAGTGCTTACTTCGGTCGGGGTCGCGGGGGCGCCCACGGGTGCGCTGGGCGCCGGCGCCTGACGGACCAAAAAATACAGGCCGCCACCGACTACGGCGATGGCGATGAGCGCGGGGAGTAGGCTCTTCATTTCGCCCCGCTTGTTGCCGTTCCGTTGATCAAGACCCCGGCAAATTGCTCGCCTTCGACGTCCTCACTGTAGAGCGCGGGACGAGGATCGGGGGAACCGGTGTCGAACTGGCATCCGCGGAAGGCGATGCCCCGGACGTGACGAAGGAAGAGGGCCCAACTGGGCAGGGGATGGAATGCGGGGAACTCGGGATATTCTTTTTCCTGCTCGGGCACCGGAGTTTCGGAGACTTCGCCGCCGCCGGGGAAGGTGACGCGCACGTTTTCAAAGGTGATGTCCTCGACCGGATGGTCGGGGATGCCGGTGATGATGATCCCGGCCTTGCGCGGGTATTTGCCGTAGAGGTGGAAGCCCTCCTCCCAGACGCTGGCACGGACGTTCCGAATGGAAACGCCGCGCAGGACGCCGACCGGGCGCTCCGGTTGGTCGGGGAAGTAGCGACGCAAACGCGCACCCAGGCGGATGAAGATCGGGCCGGACACATTGTGCATGACGATGTTTTCGACGAGCACATTCTCGAGGCGCGAGCCGTCCATGCTGATCAACTTGAGTCCGCCGCCATTGGTGTCGCGGATGACGATGTTGCTGAAAATGATGTTGCGGAAATCCCCGGCCGACTCGGTGCCCAATTTGAGCGCGCCCCAGTCGCTGGAGATGCGGCAACCGGTCACGATGATGTCTTCGCTCGGTTCGGCCCGCGTCGATTTGATGCAGATGGCGTCATCGCCCGTGTCGATGTCGCAGTCGCTGATGCGCACGCGGCGGCAGGAATCGATGTCGATGCCGTCGTTGTTGCTGTTGACGCGGCTGCGGATGGTGATGCCGTGGATGCGGACATTCTCGCAGCCGAGGTAGTGGCTGACCCAGCCCGGCGAATTTTGCAGGGTGACACCGGTGACTTGCACATCCTGGCAGTCGATGAAGCGAACCATGAACGGGCGCCCGTCCTCTTCGAAACCGTAATCCCCGCCGCTGCCGTCGATGATGCCCTCTCCGGTGATGGCCGTGCCGATGGTGTCTTCGGCATAGATGAGGCAACGGTTGCGTTGCTGGCCGACCGCATCCGTGAAGCCGCCCGCCACCTCGGGATAGTCCGCAATGTTGCCGCTGCCTTTGAGCACGCAGCCATTCTCGAGATGGATCGTGACGCGTGAGCGGAGAAAGATCGTCCCGATGCGGTGCACTCCGGACCCGATGCGCACGGTGCCTCCGCCGCACGCCGCGACGGTGTCGATGGCTTCCTGGATCCGGTCGGTCTGCAAATCTTCCAGATCGGCAGTTTCAGTGGGGGCGAGGGCGATGGTCATAGGTTCTCTTTTGTTTCGCGGACGCGTTGCGCGGTCCGACAACGAAAGTGTTAATCCACGGGTCGAAGTCCCGCCAATGTTGTCGCCGATTAAGGCAGCAAAACTTATCTTTTTTTACCGATATTGAATCGGGATATTCTCGCAACCCACATTTATCTATCTAGGCAGCACACTTCCGTGCGACTTCCGTTCTCCCCGCCATGTTTCTCCTTCCGCGCTACCTCACTGCCGCCCTTTTCCTTGTTGCCGGTTCGTTGCATGGTGCGGCGACCGCCACGGTGCAACCGATGCAGGTGGAGTCATTGCCGTCACCCGATTTTGATGTTCGCGACGGATTTGTGTTGGCGGCAGACGGGCGTTTGTTCGCCGCAGGCGAGGCGGCTGGGCAATTCGGTTTGTGGACTGCGGCGCTTGATGCCTCCGGGCCGTGGCAGCGTGTGCCGCTCGATGTTCCCCGCGGGGCAGCCGTGGCGCCTTACTCCGGCGGATGGATCATGGCGGGTGGCGCGTCGGACGGTGAACCGATCGCTGCCGTGACGAAAGTCGATGTTTCTGGCGGGGAACCGCGCGCAACGTCTTTGCCGGATCTTCCCGAGGCCGTAACTGGCGCCGGTGCCGCGGTGATCGCGGACGACCTTTACGTTTTCGGCGGAGGGTCAGGAGCCGGCGGGGCTGTTCCGAGCAAAAGCTTTTGGATCTTGGATCTGCAAAACCCTGAGGCGTGGCAGCCAGGGCCGGAATTTCCCGGCGAGGCTCGCGCGGGTGCGGCGGCCACGGAGCAATACGGCATGCTCTGCCTCTTCGGCGGCACCGGCGCAGGTGGTTTCCTCGCCGAAACGTGGGTCTTCCGGCCCGTGCCTCTCGAGGGCATGAAAGAGTCCGGTTGGAAACGGATGAGTGATTTGCCGGCAGGATTCGTGCCCGCGGCGGCCGTTCCAGTCGGGCAGGCGCAGATCGCCTTGCTCGGTGCGGAGGCGGCGTCCGCGCCGCAGCTTTTCCATACGTTGACCGATGCGTGGTGCGAGTTCGACGCCTTGCCCGGTCTCGTCTCGCCCCGTGCCGCGCGGACCGACGGGGGAATGGTGGCGCTCGGGACCGGGGCGGACGGCCAGCCGGCAGCAGTCGCCCTGCAAACCCCGCGCAGCGTTCGCGATCTCGCCTGGCCCGACTACGCGTTCATCGTGCTCTATTTCGCCGCGCTGGCCGGCATCGGCTATTATTTTTCCCGCAAGCAGGACACCAGCGCGGAGTTCTCCCTCGGCAACCGCAATGTGAAATGGTGGGCCGCCGGCATCAGCATGTTCGCCACCGGTGCCTCGGCCATCAGCTTCATGGCCATCCCCGCATTGTCCTACGCGACCAGCTTGATCTGGCTGTTTCCGCTCGTGGTCATGATCCCCGCCTACTTTGTCACGGCCTACCTGATCTATCCGCTGCTCCGGCGTTTGGAGATCACCTCGACCTACGAGTATCTCGAGCGCCGCTTCAACCGCGCGCTGCGGGTCATCGCCAGTCTGCAGTGCATCATTTTCCAGACCGTGGCCAAAGCCAGCATCGTTCTTTTGTTGCCCGCGCTGGCTATTTCTTCGGTCACCGGGATCAGCGTGGCGACCAGCGTGCTCATCATGGGGATCGTCACAACGATTTACACCGCGCTGGGCGGATTCGAAGCCGTCATCTGGACCGAGGTCCTGCAGGCCGCGCTCATGCTCTTCGCCCCGTTGGCCATCATTTGGTTTTGCCTCGAGGGCTTGCCCGGCGGGTTCGGGGAGTTTGTCGAAACCGGCGTGGCCCACGCCAAGTTCGATCTGGCCCTGCTTTCTTGGGACATCACGGTGCCGGCCGTTTGGATTCTCCTGCTCGGAACCTTTCTTACTTTCACCGTGGCCCCGGCCGGTGACCAACCTCTCATTCAGCGCATCTATTCCGCTCCGCTCAAAGAAGTGCGCCGGGTCAATGCCACCTTCACCATCTGCGGCATCCTCATCGGTGCCCTGACTTACGGAATGGGCATCACCATCTTCGCTTATTTCCGCGCCAATCCCGCCATGCTCGACCCCATGGCGCAGAACGATCAGATCGTGCCCATCTTTGTTGCCCAAGCCATGCCGGTCGGTTTCGCCGGCATGATCATCGCGGCCATTTTCGCCGCCGCCATGTCGACCGTGGCCAGCGTGATGAACAGCGTGGCCACCATCTTTACCGAGGATTTCTATGTGAAATTCCGTCCGCACTCGACCGGCCGCCAGCGGCTCTTCACGCTCAAAGCGACTTCCTATGTTGTCGGCGCCATTGGCACTGCGGTCGCCCTCTTCCTCGCCGCGCAGAACCTCAAGTCGATGATGTCCGTCTGGATCCAGTTCAGCGCCCTGCTCGGCGGCGGCATCGTGGGCGTTTACACGCTGGGAATGTTTTCCCGACGGGCCAACGGCTTCGGGGCGATCTGCGGCGCCGTCGGCAGTGTCATCGTAACGTCGGCGGTCAAACTCTACACCGACGTCCACTGGGCCGCGTATATCCCGATCGCCATCATCAGCTGCATCGTTCTCGGCTATCTCTGCAGTTTCTTCTCTACTTCGCGCAAAAATCTCGACGGCCTGACCGTCTTCACCGCGCGGAAGCCGGTCGCCTGAGCGGCGCCGTCCAGAGACGGCGAGCCGTTTTCGAAAATTATCCCATTCTTTGTCGCCCCCGCGCGGCCTCAGGGGATGCAAGGACCGCCGGAAGCAGGCAAATTTGTTGCGTTCGTGACATTTACACCCCCAGACCGGGGCGTGCACCTCGGGTGCTCGCCTGAAGATTTGCGCACGCGACCGTCATCGTTGGCAATTTACCTGCTCAAGGTGTGCGCTCTAACCGCTACCGCCCTTGCCTTTGCGCTTGGGCAGTCGGCTCACGCACAGGCGAGTTGGAGCACCACTCCCGCCAACGGCCAAATGACGAACGGTGCAAATTGGGTGGGAGGCGTGGCACCAGCGGACGGCTCTGCATGGGTTTTCACCAACAGTTCCACCTTGGCGCTGACCAACGGCTTTGTCGGCTATAACGTCGGCGGTTTGTCTTTCACCGCGGCCGGCAACAACTTTGCGCTGACAGGCAACGCGTTCACGCTGACCGGTAACATCACCAACGCCAGCACTTCGCAGGTTAAAATCAGCAATAATCTGACCGTAAATTCCAGCATCCTCATCAGCAACACGACATCGGGTCATGTCACCTTGGGAGGTGTTCTGAGCGGCAGTGGAACGGTTACCTACGGCGCGGCCAGCGGGTCCGGGCGCCTCGTTCTGCAAGGTCCGGGCCTCTCCGACTTCAGCGGGTCACTCATCGCAAACTCCGGACGTGTCAACACGGGGCCGAACCAAACCAGTGACTCGGCCGATTACACCTTCAACAATTCCGGCGGAACGTTCCTCACAGTTGCCGACTCCGTTTACAACTTCGGCACCCTTTCCGGGAATGCAACCATCGCCGTCAACTCCCTCGGTTTCAGTAACACCGTTTCCGTCGGCGCCAAGGGAGGTAGCACGGCGTTTTCCGGCAATATCTCTTCCAATCAAAGCGGGACAATCAGCGTGATCAAGGTCGGTGCAGGGACACTGACTCTCTCCGGAGCAAATACCTACGTCGGGGCGACGACGATCAGCAACGGCGTGTTGCAGATCGGCAACGGCGGCACAACGGGGAGCATTGCCAACACCGCCTCGATTGCCTTGGACGGCGGTTCGCTCGCCATCAACCGCTCCGACACACTCACTCAAGGCGTGGATTTCACCAATGCGGCGATCACCGGAACGGGCGGGCTGATCCAGATGGGGAGCGGGACCACCGTCTTGACGGCAGCCAACTCATTTTCGGGAGATACGGTCATCTCGGCGGGCGTGCTGCAGATCGGCAACGGTGGCTCGGACGGAAGTCTGAGCGCCTCCAGCGCCATCACCAACGATGGAAGCCTGGTCTTTCATCGCAGCGACAACGTCGCCCAAGGCACCGACTTCAGTTCCACTGCCATCACCGGCACGGGAACTTTGGTCAAACGCGGGGCGGGAACACTGACGTTGAACGAGGCGAATACTTACAGCGGCCCGACTAGTCTGGAGGAGGGAACCATCATCTTTTCCGCCAATAACGCGCTCGGCTCTGGCACCGTGACCATGGCCGACGGGACGGCCTTGTCCGGCTCAGGCGGAACAAGAGTGATCGGGAACAACATCGTGGTCAATGGCGACGTGGCCCTCAACGACCAGGACAATGGTGGTTCGTTCAACGGAAACATCGACCTCACTGGGGGCACGCGCCAGATCAACGTGGCCAGTTCCTCGACCTTCAACGGCGTGATTTCCAACGGTTCGCTGGTCATGGATTCCACAGCGAGCTTCCGCAGTATGACTCTTACAGCGGCGAACACCTTTGACGACGTCACCGTGCTGCGCGGCATTCTGCGTTTGAGCGGCTCCGGCTCGCTGTCGGCCGGCGGAGCAGTCAGCCTTGCCCCATCGATCGCTACGTCGACCTTGGATATATCGAGCCTCGACGGCGCCAGCACCACCATCGGTTCGCTGGCCGGCACAACGATCAGCGCGCTGGTCAACCTCGGCAGCAAAGAACTCATCGTTGGAGGCAACAATGCGTCCACCACCTTCGCCGGGATCATTTCCAACACCGGCAGCGTGACCAAAACCGGCAGCGGGACGCTGACCCTCTCCGCGTCGAACACCTACACCGGTGCCACCACGGTTTCCGGCGGTGAATTGGCTGTCAACGGCTCCATCGCCGGCAGCGCGGTCACCGTGCAGAGCGGTGCCGTGCTTTCCGGCTCCGGCACGGTTGGTTCGACCACCATTTCTTCCGGCGCCACCATCTCGCCCGGCAATTCGCCCGGCATCCAGTCGATCAACGGCGACCTAACGTGGAGTGGCGGCGGCAATTACGACTGGGAGATTTTCAACCTCGCGGGTCCGGCCGGCACGGGCTGGGACGTCATCGATGTCTCCGACCAGTTGCTTCTCGGAAGCTTGAGCTCGGGGAATAAATTCAACATCAACATCTACTCGCTCTCCGGCATCAACCCCGACGTGCCCGGTGCTCTGTCCGGTTGGGACTCGTCGGTCACGAACTCGTGGACCATCGTCCGCACGACAAACGGCATCACCGGATTCGACGCGGCCAATTTCAACGTCAACACCGCGGGCTTCACCGCCTACAACAATGTCGGCACCGGCCTTTTCGCCCTCGCTTTGGATGGCAACGATCTCAAGCTCGTCTTCTCCCCGGGCGCCACGCCCGTGCCCGAGCCCGGCACGTGGGCGGCCGGCGCCCTTCTGGCCCTCGCCGCCGGTCTCGCCGCACGGCGCCGTGCGCGTCGTTCGGAGGCTCCGCAATCCGGAAGCCCCGACACGCACGTCTGATCACGCGTCGTTTCCGTCCTCGAGCCAGCCGGCGATTTCTTCGAGGGTTTTCCGTCCGCAATTGCGCTCATTGCGCAGCATGCCCAAAACATCGGCGCTTCGGGCCTGATCACGGTTCTTGATGCCGTGGCGCCCGAGGGCGTTGACGGCGCGTGCCGAGAGATTACTCAGTTCCACGGCAGTGCCGAGTGATTTGAGCGAGCGTCGGTGGCGAGAAAGCATCAGTGACACCGCTTGCGGAGTGACGCTGAATTGTCGGCCGATCTCCCGGTAGGAGTACCCGAGGCCGCGGAGCATGGCGATTTCGCCCACGCGCTGGGGGACGGCTTCCAAAGCGGAGGATGTGGTGGCGGATTCGGCGACTTGTCCGGATTGCTGGTGCATGGTGGGGCTGGGTGGTTTGGGTTTGGTGTCCATCAACGGAGGAAGGCTTCGACCAAACCCCCGTCGATGGTGACGATTTGGCCGGTGGTTTTGGAAAGACGGTCGGACAGGAGAAGGAAATAGGCCTCCGCCTGGTCGGCTGGGGTGATCGGCGCCTTGGTCAAGGTGCGATCGGCGTAGAATTGGGCCAGCTTGGCGGTGAGCGAGTCGTCGCTTTCGTCCTCGGAGTAAGGGATGCCGTATTTGGCCAGCGAACCGATCACGCGGTCGCGCGGGAACATGGCGCTGCCTTGAACGACGGTGGCCGGTGCCACGCCGTTGACGCGGACAAGCGGGGAGAGTTCGATGGCCAGTTCTCTGACGAGGTGATTGGCCGCGGCTTTTGAAGTGTCGTAGGCGACACTGCCTTTTTTCGCCACCGCCGCATTGGCGCTCGTGGTGAGGACAATGGCGCCGCGCAAACCTTGTTCGCGGAAAATTTTCGCCGCCTCGTCGGCCACGAGGTAGCTCCCTGTGACATTGATCGCGTAAGTGAGTGCCCATTTGTCGTCCGGGATGTGTCCGGTCGTGTCGCTCGGCACGAAAATCCCGGCGGTCACGGCGATGGCATCGAATCCGCCGTAAGCGAGGATGACGCGGTCGAACATGGTGCGGATGCTCTCGCGCTTGGTGATATCGACCTGTGCGGCGATGGCCGGGCCGCAGCCGGAGATTCCCGTGCCGGCCACGCCGATTCCGAGACCGGTCTTGGCCAAAATTTCGTCAGCTGTTGCCTGCGCTGCTTCGAGATTCAAATCGGCGCAGACGATTTGCGCGCCTTCGCGGACAAGGCGCAGGGCCGTTTCGCGTCCGATTCCGCTGCCGGCGCCGATGACAATGACCACGCGTCCGGCCATTTCCTTTTCCGGCGGCATGCGGCGGAGTTTCGCTTCCTCCAGCGCCCAGTATTCGATGTCGAAAGCTTCCTGCTGCGGCAGGGAAATGTAACCGCCGAGCGCCTCCGCGCCGCGCATCACTTCGACGGCGCAGTTGTAGAATTCCGCGGTGACGCGCGACTCGGATTTGTCTTTGCCGAAAGCGACCATGCCGAGGCCGGGGATGAGCACGACGGTTGGGTTCGGGTCGCGCATCGCCGGGGAGTCGGGGCGTTTGCAGGCTTCGTAATACTTGGCGTAGTCGGCGCGGTAAGCCTCGAGGCCGGCGGTGAGCCTCTCTTTGAGTAAGCCGACGAAAGTGTCGAGTGCTTCACCGTCCAGATTTTGCGGAACCTGGTCGAGGGGCACGTAGAGAGGTTTGATTTTGGTGCGGAGAAAGTGATCGGGGCAGCTCGTGCCCAATTCCGCCAAGCGGGGAGCATCTTGGGAATCGACGAAGCGGAGAATCTTCTCGTCGTCCTGCACCGTGGCGACGAAACGCCGCGAGCGGCTGACTTGTCCGCGCAGCCAGGGAAGGAGACGGCACCAGACTTTGCTGCGCGCTTCCGCGGGCAGTGCGGCGTGGCGCGGGCCGCCGAAAATTTTCTCTTCGCCCCCGTTCGCGGCAATGCGCTCCTCGATGGCGACGGCGGCACGGTCGATGAGTTCCAGCGAGCGTTCGTAGCATTCACGTCCCGTCCGGCCCCAATTGATCAGACCGTGCTGACCCATGATGAATCCCACGGCTTGCGGGTGATCCGCGCCTGCCTTTTGCATGGCAAGCCCGAGTTCGAAGCCCGGGCGCATCCACGGCAGGTGCACGACCTCGTCGCCATAAATTTCCTGCGTGGCCTCCTTGCTCCGCGCGCAAGCGGCCACGGCGATCGCGGCATTGGGGTGCGTGTGGTCGACGTGCGGGTGGGGGATGAAGCTGTGCAGCGGGGTGTCGATCGAGGACGGGCGCGGGTTGAGATTGAACGTGCAGTGGGCATACATCCCGACCATGTCGTCCTCGGCGGGGGACTTGAGACCTTTGTCCGGCCGCGCCGCGTAGACTTTTTGCAGGCCGGTCAGCTTGTCTTGGTAGAGCGAGGAAAAGTTTTCGCGCCGCGACGTGCGCAGGTCGCCGCCTGATCCTTTGACCCAGAGGACTTCAACTTTCTCGCCCGTGACGGGATCGGTTTCGGCAATCTTGGCCGAGGTGTTGCCCCCGCCCGTGTTGGTGATGCGTTGGTCGCGACCGAGGCAATTGGAACGATAAACGAGTTCCTCGACACCGCTGAGCTTGGCGGCCTCGGCGTCTTTCCAATGTCTTGTTGTGTGCTTCAGTGTGTGGGGAGATGACATGAAATGTGGGAAAATGTCGTGAAAGAACCAAAAGTGGCAAGAAGAAACTTCCGAAGTTGACTAAATCCCCAAGAAAGCAGACATTTTC
>CAYQMP010000037.1:0-9597 GCA_964418615.1 uncultured Chthoniobacter sp.
GGTGTCATCACACCGAGGGCCATCATTTTGACCGAAAGCGAAATGTGGCCCAACTTCGTTTGGCAAGCCGACGACCGTCGCATCCCCGTTGTCCTGGTCAACGCGAGGGTCTCCCCGCGTTCCGCGCGCCGCTATCGCCGGTTCGCCGCTTTCCTGCGCAGCGTGACCGGGCGGCTTTCCGCCGTGGGACTGCAGGAACCGGAGCACGCCGCGCTGTGGCAGCACCTCGGCGTGGCGCCGGAACGTCTGCACATCACGGGCAGCGTGAAATACGATCCCACCGCCACCCACGGGGAGACGCGCGACTTTCGTCCGCTGCTTTTGCAGTTCGGTTTTCACCCGGACGATCCGGTGCTCCTGGCCGGAAGCACCCACCACGGCGAAGAGGCAATCCTTGCCGCGGCACTCATCGAGTTGCGCAAGGAATTTCCCCAAGCCCGTCTCGTGATTGCCCCCCGCCACGTCGAGCGGACCGCCGACATCGCAGCGCAACTTGCTGCAACCGGCCTGCGCGTCGCACGGCGCACGGCGGTGCCGGACGGCAATCCTCCGGACATTCTCCTCCTCGATACCACCGGGGAATTGCGCGACTGGTATGCCTGCGCGGACGTCGTGTTCATCGGCAAGAGCCTCGCCGGCCGCGGCGGACAGAACCCGGTCGAGGCGATCCTCGCCCAGCGACCGGTGCTCTTCGGTCCGCACATGGAAAATTTTGCCAGCCTGCGCGATGCGTTGATCAAATCCGGAGGTGCTCGCGAGGTGAATGACGCCGCATCTTTGGCCGCCGGCGCGGCTACTTTGCTTTCCTCTCGGGAAAAGCAGGAAGCCATGGTCGAGCAAGCCGCCCGTGCCCTGCGACCGCACCAGGGCGCCACGGCACGCACGGCGGACCTTGTGGCGCAATTTGTGCCATGACTCGACCCCGCGCCGCATGTAGCGTGCAACCTGCCCGGCCATGAAAGCTCAACCCTTCAAAATCGGCTCCACCACGATCGGCGGCAATGGCCTCCTGCTCATCCTCGGACCATGCGCTTTGGAAGACGCCAAGTCCGCCCGCCGCGCGGCCGCCCGCTTGGTCAAAATCACACGGGACCTCAAGACGCCTTTTATTTTCAAAGCCTCCTGCGACAAAGCCAACCGCACCTCCGGCTCTTCCTTCCGCGGACCCGGCTTGCGCGAGGGTTGCCGCATTTTGGCGGACATCCGCGAGGAATTCGGCGTGCCCGTGACCACCGACGTTCACTCCCCGGCCGATGTCGAGATCGCGGCGGAAAGCGTGGATCTTTTGCAAATCCCCGCTTTCCTCTGCCGCCAGACCGACCTGATCGAAGCCGCCGGGGCCAGCGGTCGTCCGGTCAATGTGAAGAAAGGCCAGTTCCTTTCGCCATGGGAAGTCGCCCCCATCGCCAAGAAACTCCGGGCCGCCGGATGCCGGAAGTTTTTCTTCACCGAGCGCGGCACCACCTTCGGCTACAACAATCTCGTGGCCGACATGCGTGCGATCCCGTGGATCCGCGAACAGGGATTCCACATCGTTTTCGATGCCACCCATTCCGTGCAACGCCCCGGTGGCGGCGGGGATCGGACGACCGGAGACGGCGCGTTGGCCCCGGTTTTGGCCGCGGCCGCGGTGGCGGCGGGAGCCGACGGCGTTTTTCTCGAGACGCACGAAAATCCCGCCAAGGCCCCGTCCGACGGACCCAACCAAATACCGCTTGCCCGGCTGCCCGCCGTTCTGCGCAAACTATTGGCTGTCCGCAATGCGCTGTAGCCTCCTCCTCTCCGCCAGCCTGCTTACCGCAACGGCTCTCGCCCAAGGCGAGGAAAAGAAAGCCGCCGAGCCCGAAGGTCAACCCGTCTCGGCCGAGATCGACATCCCGGTGGCCATCGGCCAGAGCGTCCGCGGCATCCGCTTGCCGCACTACGAAAAAGGCGGCGACAAACTCAGCTTGCGCATCAATGCCGAGACGGCCGAGCGGGCCAGCGAGACGAAATTCAATTTCAAAGGACTGCGCATCGAAATCTTCGACGAGTCCGCCGACAAGCCTGCCATGGAAGTCGTGCTCGACCGGGCTGTGTTCGACCGCGAAACAAGCCTCCTAACCAGCGAAAACCAAGCCATGATCCGCGGCGAAACCTTCCAGATCACCGGAAGCCGGCTGGTTTTTGATTCCAATACGCGGTCCAGCCGTATACTTGGACCAGTTTTCATGACCATCTCACAGATGGAGGGAACTGCTGTGCCATGAGGATTTTCTGCCTGATCTTATTCTTTGGTGCGACTGTCTTCGTCACATCCATCAACGCCCAGCAAATGCGCACAGGCGATGTCGCGCCCTCGCGCCAAGATCCTCTTGGCTTTGGTGGTTTATCGAAGAATCGGCCAAAGGGAAGCAAAACGGAGATCTCCGCCGAACGCGAAGCGACATTCAACGAAAAGGAAAACCGCGCCACGTTCGTCGGCGGCGTGCGGGTCAAAGACCCCGCCTTCCTGCTCAGTGCCGACCGCCTGACCGTCTTTCTCAACCGTAACCGCTCCGGCATCGAGCGCGCCGTGGCCGAAGGCAATGTCGTCATCGTCCAACAAACCGAGGCCGGCGAAAAAGGCGCCGTGGGCCGGGCCCGCCGCGCGGAATACGTCCCGACGACCGGCGTGGTCACCCTCATCGGCTGGCCGGAAATCCAGCAAGGCATCAACCGCCACATCGCCGCCAACGAGAGCACACGCATGATCCTCAACCGCGACGGGCGCGCCACCACCGAGGGGGCCAGCCGCACGGTCATCACCGACACCGAGGGAGCCGGAGGGCTGTGATGAGTGCCGCCTCCGAAACTGCCACTGAACCTCGCCGCGGAAGCGGAAGCGACCAACCGCTCCTGCAAACCGACAAGCTGGTCAAAATTTACGGTGGTCGCGCGGTGGTCAACGGCGTCGACATCAACGTCAAACGCGGCGAGATCGTCGGCCTCCTCGGCCCCAACGGCGCCGGCAAAACCACCAGCTTCTACATGATCGTCGGCTTGGTCCGGCCGAATTCCGGCCGCGTTTTCTTCGAGGGCGAGGACGTCACCCGCATGCCGATGTACAAACGCGCCCGCGCCGGCATGGGCTATCTGCCGCAGGAGGAATCCATCTTCCGCAAGCTCACCGTCGAGCAGAACATCATGGCCATCCTCGAAACGACCCCGCTGTCCAAAGCGGAGCGCAAAGCGCGCTGCGAGGAACTTCTCCACCAATTCGGCATCGAGCACATCGCCAAAAACGAGGCCCTCACCCTGAGCGGCGGCGAAAAACGCCGCCTCACCATCGCCCGTTCCCTCGTCACCAGCCCGTCCCTGCTCATGCTCGACGAACCGTTCAGCGGCGTGGACCCCATCGCCGTCTTCGACGTGCAGCAGATCGTGACCAACCTGCGCGAATCCGGCCTCGCTATCCTCATCACCGACCACAACGTCCGCGAGACCCTCTCTATCGTGGACCGAGCTTATCTTATTTTCGAAGGACGCGTGGAAAGCGAAGGCAGCAAGGACTTCCTCCTCAGCGACCCCGTCAGCCGCAAGTTGTATCTCGGCGAAAGCTTCCAAATGTGAGCCGCCGTGCCCGACTCCGCCAAATCCAAGCCTGTCAGCGTCGGTGATTTCCACCGCAACCATGCCGAAGACCTCGGACTCGAATTGCTCGCCGGGGAAAGCGGACTCGACCGCCTCATCCGCGAGCCCACAGTCAACCGCCCCGGCCTCGCCCTCTCCGGCTTCTTCAATTACTTCGCGCCGAAGCGTGTGCAGGTCTTCGGCGCGGCCGAACTGAGCTACCTGCAGAGCCTCACCGCCGCGGAGCGCACCGCGCGCCTCCGCCGCTTCTTCGGTTGCACCATCCCCTGCGTCGTCGTGGCCCGCAACGCCAAGGTGCCCGCGCCCGTGCTCAAGTTCGCCAACGAGGCCGGCGTTCCCCTCTTCCGCACGCCGATGATCACCATGAAGTTCATCAACGCCGCGACCATCGCGCTGGAATTCGAATTCGCCCCGCGTCGCAGCGAACACGGCAGCATGGTCGATATCCTCGGCGTCGGCACCCTCATCCGCGGGGCCAGCGGGATCGGCAAAAGCGAATGCGTCCTCAGCCTCCTCGAACGCGGCTACAGTTTGGTCAGCGACGACATCACCCGCTTCCGCTCCGTGGAGAACCGCGAGTTGGTCGGCACCTCGGCCGACTTGACCCGCTTCCACATGGAAGTGCGCGGCATCGGCATCATCAACGTGGCTGCCATCTTCGGCGTCCGCAGCATCCGCACCGAGAAGTCCCTCGACTTGGTCGTCACCCTCAAGGACTGGGAGGAAATGGACGACATCGACCGCCACGGGCTCCAGCGTTTGACCTACAAGATCCTTGGCATTTCCGTGCCCCATGTTATTATTCCGGTCCGCATGGGCCGGGACCTCGGCCATCTGGTCGAGGTCGCTGCCCTCGATCACAAGCTCAAATCCCACGGAATGAACAGCGCCCGCGAGTTCAACGAGCGACTGATCAAGATGATGGAAGCCAAACACTGACACCAATGGGGATCCTCGCCAAAAAGCAGTCCGCGCCCGGCACCCGCCTGACGCGCGAACTGGTCATCCTCAACCGCTACGGCCTCCACGCCCGCCCGGCCGCGTTGTTCGTCAAAACCTCCAACCGCTTCAAAGCCGAAGTCTGGGTGGAAAAGGACGGCGAGGAAGTCAACGGCAAGTCGATCATGGGCCTCATGATGCTCGCCGCCGGGCACGGCTCGAAATTGAAGGTCTCCGCCGCCGGCAACGATGCGGAGAAGTTCCTCGAGGAAATCGAGCAACTCGTGGCCAGCCGCTTCCACGAAGACTGAGCGCCGGGACGGCGCTCTACTTCATCTCTCGGTAGCGACCGATCAAGGCATTGGTCGAACTGTCATGCGCCAAGTCCGGCGCTTCCTTGCTCTCCAGCTCGGGAATGATGCGCTGGGCCAGAACCTTGCCCAACTCGACGCCCCACTGGTCGAAGGAATTGATGTTCCAGATCGCTCCCTGCGTGAACACGCTGTGTTCGTAGAGGGCGACCAGCTTCCCGAGGGTGCGCGGATCGACGACCTCGGCGAGGATGGTGTTCGATGGACGGTTCCCCTCGAAGACGCGATGCGGCACGAGATCCTCGCGCGTGCCTTCCGCTTTGACCTGCTCAGCCGTCTTGCCGAAGGCCAGCGCTTCGGCTTGGGCGAACATATTGGCCATGAGGATGTCGTGGTGGCGCCCCAGCGGGTTGAGCGTTTTGGCGAAACCGATGAAGTCGCACGGGATGAGATGGGTGCCCTGGTGGATCAGTTGGTAGAACGAGTGCTGGCCGTTGGTGCCGGGCTCGCCCCAGTAGATGGCGCCCGTGTTGTAGTCGACGTGACGTCCGTCGAGCGTGATGCTCTTGCCGTTGCTCTCCATGGTCAGTTGCTGGAGGTAAGCCGGAAAGCGCTTGAGGTATTGCTCATAGGGCAGCACGGCCGCCGTCTGCGCGTCGAAGAAGTCGCCATACCAGACGGCAAGCAGGCCCATGAGGACGGGAAGATTCTTTTCGAAGGGTGCTGTGCGGAAGTGCTCATCCATCTCGTGGAAGCCGGCCAGCATGGCGCGGAAATTTTCCGGCCCGACAGCCACCATGGTGGACAGACCGATGGCCGAATCCATCGAGTAACGTCCCCCCACCCAATCCCAGAATCCGAACATGTTGGCCGTATCGATGCCGAACTCGCGGACCTTCTCCGCATTGGTCGAAACGGCCACGAAATGCTTGGCGATGGCCGACTCGTCGCCGCCCAATCCGGCTAGGACCCAATCGCGCGCGGTGTGCGCGTTGGTCATGGTCTCCAGCGTGGTGAAAGTCTTCGAGGAAATGATGAAAAGCGTTTCGGCCGGTTCGAGCCCGCGCACCGCCTCGGCAAAGTCGTCGCTGTCCACATTGCTGACGAATTGGCAGTGGATCGCACGGTCGGTGTAAAACTTGAGCGCCTCGTAGGCCATGACCGGTCCGAGGTCGGATCCGCCGATGCCGATGTTGATCACATTGCGGATGCGTTTGCCGGTGTGGCCGAGCCATGCGCCGGAGCGGACGCGGTCGGCGAAGGACGCCATTTTATCCAGCACCTCGTGCACGCCGGGCACCACATCCTCCCCGTCGACGAGGATCTTTTCGCCCCGCGGGGCGCGCAAGGCCACGTGCAGCACGGCACGGTTCTCCGTGATGTTGATCTTGTCGCCGCGGAACATCGCATCGATGCGTTCGCGCAGCCCGCGCTCCCCGGCCAAGGCGAGGAGAAGTTCGAGAGTCTTTTCCGTGACGCGGTTCTTGGAGTAATCGAGATAAAGACCGCAGCCTTCGGCCGTGAATTTCGTCCCGCGCTCCGGATCGGCGGCAAAGAGTTCGCGGAGGTGAAGGTCGGCCACTTCGCCATGGTGGGTTTGGAGGGCCTGCCAAGCCGGACTCTGCGTGAGAAAGGGAGTGCTCATACGGCATGCAGAAAACCAGAGATCCCGCGGCAGGTAAAACCCCGAATGCCGCGCTTTGGACTTGCGCCTCCGTTCCTCTCGGCCACATTTGGCCTTGATGAAAACTCTACTCCCTCTCGCCCTGGCCGCAGCCTTTCTGACCGGCTGTGCCGCCATCGAAAAAGCCGAACGCGGCAGCACCGAATCCATGCTCTCCGCCGCGGGATTCAACGTCCTCCCGGCCAACACCCCACAGCGCCAAGCATCGCTGGCCGACCTGAAGCCCTATGTCATCTCGCGCCAATTCCGCGGCGGACAGGCTTACTACGTCTACCCGGACACCCAGGGCGGCTTTGCCTACATCGGCAACCAGGCCGCGTATGACCGCTACCAGAACCTCATGGTCCAGCAGCAGATCTCCGACCAAAATCTGATGGCCGCACAAATGGCCTCCATGCCCGGCATGTGGGGCGGTTGGGGTTATTGGGGCTACTAGAATCCCGCCCCGTGCAACCTTCGAAGCGGCGGTCTCGGACCGCCGTTTCCTTTTCCGGCACTGCATGACGTCCACCGTCCCGCCCGAATTCGACCGCCGCGCCGCGCAATATGAACGCCATGCACCGGTTCAGCGCGAAGCGGCCGCATGGCTCGCCGAGTGGCTGCCGGATAAGCTCGAGGGGCCGGCCTTGGAACTTGGTGCGGGCACCGGACTTTTCACGCGCCACCTCGTCGGGCGCACCGGCAAACTCGTAGCCTCGGACATCGCCCCGCGCATGGTCCGAGCCGGCATCGATACGTTGCCGCAAGCCGAGTGGGTTGTCGGCGATGCCGTGACTCCACCTCGGGGACCGGGTTACCGCTGGATCTTCAGTTGCAGCCTTGTCCAGTGGTTACCCGAACCCGTCTCCGCCTTCCGCGCATGGCATGGTGCGAGCGTCCCGGGAGGGAGGTTGATCGCCGGCTGGTTTGTCCGTGGCACGCTGGCCGAATTCCTCGCGGCCTGCCCGGAGGCCTCACCTTTCGTCTGGCGTGATGCGGAAGAATGGAACGACCTGCTCACCCGGGCCGGTTGGACCATACAGCGCCACGAAGCGAGGCCTTTTGTCCGCCATCACGCCGATTCGGCAGCCATGCTCCGCGAGATCCACAACGCGGGTGCCGTCATTCCCCGCCGTGTCGGCATCGGAAAGCTGCGCCAAGCTTTGCGCCGATATGACCGCGACCACCGGCACGCGGAAGGCGTCCGCTCTTCATTCCAATTCCTGCGTGTGGAGGCCGTCCGGTCATGAGCTTGCCTGTCGACCATCAAGTCCTCGTGAAACCAACGCGGCTCATTCTCGCCAACTATCGCCGACACTTCGGACGCGATCTCGTCGCGATCGAGGATTGGGCTCACGATGTTGAAACGCTCTTCGAAGCGCCTCGCATTGTCCTCAGTGCCCTCGGCCCCTTCGGCTCGGACCACATTTTCAACTACGCCAACCGGGCCGCCCTCCAGCTTTTCGAATACGAGTGGGACGAATTGATCGGCCAACCCTCGAGCGCCAGCGCCGAACCGGTCCACCGGGACGAACGGCGGCGGGTGCTCGACGAAGTCGGCAAGCACGGCTTCATCGAGAATTACGCCGGAATCCGCATCAGCAAAAACGGCCGCCGCTTCCGCATCAAACAAGCCACCGTCTTCAATCTGCTCGACGAAAACGACCGCTACGTCGGCCAAGCGGCAACATTCTCCGACTGGGAGCCGCTGGCTTAGGCAAACTGCTTTTTCTTCAGCTGCATGTTCAGCCAGATCGTGGAGATCCCGGCGGAGATGAACGAAACGGACAGCGCCGCCCCGAGCACCCACGCGGCGGCCGAACCTTCCTTGTGGATCCAAGCGATCCACGCGGTGACCAAGAGGAGGAATCCGGTGAAAAAGGTGCCGATCCACGCGCTGAACGGCCGACTTCGCACCGCCACTCCGATGCGGGCAAGGCCGACCACGGCCAGCGCGATGGCCATCACGCCATTGCTGTTGCTGAGCAAAAAGTGGTCGTTGATCCAGACCGCCACACCCCCGGCCATGGAGAGCAGTCCGAAGAAAACGGTGGAGACAAACGTCCCCCAAGCCCGCGAGGAGAAGGCATAAATCACGTCCGAGACACCGATGGCGAAAAGCAGCAGCGCGACGAGCTTGAGGTAATGAAACCCGGTGACCACCGGCGCCCCGAGCCCGAGCACGCCGACGATCACCGCGATCATCCCGAAATACCACGCCGCCGGCACGGTTGGCGCAACTTGGCGGTAGAGGGCGCCGTAGGATTCGCGACCCGGCGGCGGTTCGAGGTGCTGCGTTTTCTCGATCTGCTCCGTCTTGACCCGCACGCGGTTGGCCCAATCCTGACACTGGTTGCTGAAAAGCGAGTAATAGGCGCCGTCATGCACTTCCCCGAGCGCCTCATAGGCCGCCTTGGCATTGAAACGCGGTTCGACAAACCAGTAGCCCTGCGCGGTGATGTCCTGCGGCGTGCGCATCACTTTCCCCATGTCGCGCTCGTGGAAACGCAGTCCGTTGTCCCCATAGCCGATCTCGTCGACCACCTCGCCGTCCTTCATGAAAAACAGCTGGTCGTGACGCAACTGCAGGTGCAGCAGGGCACCGAGCTTGTTATTCACCAGGGGGTAAAGCCACGAAAGCTTGTCCAGATTGCGCTGGGCGAACTGGGCGTAATCCGCCTCCGCCGCCTCGGGTTTGACCGTTGCCTCGACTGCCATGGTCCCGCAGCATCCCCGTCCGCCCGAGGGACTTCAAGCCTGCGCATGCTTGCCGCCCCCGGCTCGGACGGCTATTCTTCTCCGCTCGCTTATGGGCAAAACCTTGTTCGACAAAGTCTGGGAGGCGCACACCGTGCGCGAGCTTCCCAATGGCATGACCCAGCTGCTCATCGGGACCCACCTCATCCACGAGGTGACCAGCCCGCAAGCCTTCGGCATGTTGCGCGACCTCAACCTGAAGGTCCTCTATCCGGAGCGCACCTTCGCCACGGTCGACCACATCGTCCCGACCGACGAACGCGAGGAGCCGTTCTCGGACTCGCTGGCCGACGCCATGATCAAGGAACTGCGCAA
>CAYQMP010000038.1:0-6535 GCA_964418615.1 uncultured Chthoniobacter sp.
TTTTCGCTCCTTGTTTCCGTCGCCCGCAAAATCCCCCAAGCCGACGCCAGCGTGAAGTCCGGCAAGTGGGACCGCAAAAGTTTCCAAGGCGTCGAACTCAACGGCAAAACACTCGCCATCCTCGGCATGGGCCGCATCGGCACCGAAGTGGCCAAACGCGCCATCGCCTTCGGCATGCGCGTCCTCGCCTACGACCCCTACCTCTCCGAGGCCCGTGCCAAGACGCTGCAAGTCGAGCTGGTCGAAAACCTCGAGGACGCCCTCCCGGAAGCCGATTTCGTCACCATGCACATGCCGCTGACCGACGAAACCAAGCACATGCTCAACGCTCCGCGCTTGGCCAAGTTGAAAAAAGGCGCCCGCATCGTGAATTGCGCCCGCGGCGGACTGATCGACGAAAAAGCCCTCGCCGACGCCCTCGCCTCCGGCCATGTGGCCGGTGCGGCCATCGACGTTTTCGAGCAGGAACCTCCAGCCGAAGATAACCCGTTGCGCAGCGCACCCAACGTCGTCTTCACCCCGCACCTCGGTGCCTCCACCGCCGAAGCGCAGGAAAGTGTGGGCATCGAAATCGCCCATACCATCCGCGCCGCCCTTCTCGACGGCACGATCAACAACGCGGTCAACGCCCCCAGCGTCGACGCCAAAACCCTCGCCGTCCTCGGACCATACCTCCGCCTCGGCGAGAGCCTCGGACGCTTCGTCTCTCAAATCGCCCCGAAACGCTGCGGCACCCTGCGCGTGGTCTACAGCGGCAAAGCCCGCGACCTCGACACCACCCCGATCACCCGCTCCGTGCTCAAAGGCTTCCTCACCCAAATCAGCGGCGACGAGGTCAACGAAATCAATGCACCCGGACTCGCCACGAACCTCGGCCTGCAAGTGGTCGAGTCCCGCGTCAGCGACAGCGCCGAATTCAGCGACCTGATCGAAGTCGTGGCCGAAGATTCCGGCTCGAAGGCCTCGGTGGCCGGCACCTTTTTCGGCCCCAAGCCCCGCGTTGTCGTGGTCAACGGACGCCACATCGAGGCCCAACCCGAAGGCGTTCTCCTCCTCCTCGAAAACAAAGACCGCCCCGGCATCGTCGGCCACATCGGAACTCTTCTCGGCAAACACCAAGTCAACATCGCCAGCATGTCCCTAGGACGCGACACCGCCGGCGGCACCGCCCTGACCGTGCTGAACTTGGACTCCGCCCCCGACGAGAAGGTCATGAAGGAACTTCTCGGCGACGCGGACATCGTGAGCGCGAGAATCCTCAAGCTGTAGCGTCGCCGTCCCCGGCGACGGTCGTTTCCTGAGTTTGTAGCGGCGGTCCCCCGCTACACCCGCAAGGAAGTCACTTCCGCTGCCGCCCGCCTTCCAGTCGCGATCGCTCCATGCACTGTGCCGCTGTGCCCCTCGAGATCCGTGGCCTCGCCGGCGAAGAATAGCTTCCCGCCAAGCGGTGCCGCCAGTGCCTCACGATGACGCGGTTCCGTATGGGCCAAGGGGAAACTGTATAGCCCCCGCACGAAAGGCTCGGTCGTCCAATCTGCGACATAAGCGTCCTCGAAGTTTTCCGAAGCGACACGCCCGCCAAAGATGCGGTCCAACTCCCCGAGAGCGAATTCGACCAAGTCGACTTCCAACTGACGCAGGAAGTCGGCCCGGGTGCCACTGACAAACGCCGTGAGGATCTGCGTCTTGCCCCCGCGCCCGTTTCCCGGCGTCCAGAACTGAGGCCAAAACGTGTCGGAATGCAGGAAATACATGTCCTCGGGCCAGAAGCGGTGGGCAAACTTGAGCACGATTTTCATTCCCCCGTCCATGCCGATGCTGTGGACGGCCTCGCGCTTTTCCGGAGGCAAGGCCGGCGAAAACTCGGGCGGCGCATCACGCAACACGGCCACCGATCCGGTGAAGATGACCGCATCAGCCCGAAGTTCCTCACCACCGGCCAGTCGCACCACGGCCTGCGGTCCGCCCCACTCGATCCGCGACACTGTCGCCCCGAACCGGATCCGATCGCGCACTTTGTCGAGCAGCGGATCGAGCAGCCGCACATAAGGCTGACGCACCGTGTAATTCTCTTCGCGCAGTTGCCAGTTGCGTTCGTATCCGGCAAAGCCGCGCATGCCCAACCGGTCGAGCGTCGTCCCGTGTTCCACTCCGAGCCGCGAGTCAAGGTAATGCCATGCATGCCCCGGCAGGTGACGCGCCACAATGCACTGTTCGACCGTCCACGCCGGACCCTGAAAGTGGCTGACCGTGTCGACGAACTCGAATGCTTCCCGCAAATCCTCTCCCGCCCGTGCCGCTTCGAGCGAGATGAGTTTCCCGTCATAGCGGATGTAGTCGTGGATGGTTTCGTGGCGGATCAATTCCGCACCCGCCTGCTCGACCAACGGAACAAGGCAATTTTCCAACCCATGAACCTCCTCCGCCCCGAGCTCGATCGGGAAGTCGGCAAACCCTTCCATGTGCCGGATCCGACCGCCTGCCCGGTCGCTGGCCTCGAGAACCGTGACATCCCTGCCGGCGGCGACAAGCCGCTCGGCCGCGGCCAATCCGGCTGCCCCTGCCCCGATGATGATCACGGATGAAGGACTCATGCGCGGGCATTTCGTGAATGCCCATACCCCAGTCAATCCCTGCGCCGCGTCGCAGGCAACCGCAATCCGGCGGAATCTGCTTCCGTGCCCCCGCAAACTCCGGTTGAGTGGCACGCGATGAGCCCACCTGCAGCCCTTCTCCGCCGGGAATGGCCGCTTATCGTGGTCTGGGCCTCCGCCGCAGTTTGGTTCTTCGCCGGCACGGCTTGGATTTCCTCGATGACCGGCCTGCCGGTGGCCTTCGGGAGTTTGGCGTGGATTTGCGCCGCCATTCTTTTCGCCGCTTTCGCCGTCGTGCGCCACGCCGATGTCCTCGCCGAGCGCTTCGGTGAACCCTACGGCACGATGATCCTCACGTTTTCGGTCATCAGCCTCGAGGTTCTCATGATCGGCTCACTCATGCTGCAGGGCGAACAGCCGACCTTGGCCCGCGACACCATGTATTCGGTCATTATGATCGTCCTGACCTTGCTGGTCGGCGCCTGCCTCCTCCTCGGCGGCCTGAAATTCAGCGAGCAATCTTTCAACATCCGCGGCGCGGGATCGTATCTGTCCATGATCATCCCGCTGGCGCTTATCGGGATGGTCCTGCCGGACTTCACCAAATCGGGGGCGGTCGGCGAATTTTCCGCGGGCCATGCCGTGGCGCTGGTCATCCTCTCGGTGGCCATTTATGCCGTCTTTCTCCTCGTGCAGACCAGCCGCTACCGCGGATTTTTCACCGCCCCCGAAGAAGAGTCGCCCCACGCCGAGGAAACGTCCCCATACGGCAACGGAGTGCATACCTTGCTGCTGCTCGCCTACATCGTCCCGGTGGTCATTCTGGCCAAGAAGCTGGCTGGCGTTCTTCAATTCACCACCACAACGACCGGGCTTCCGGTCGCCGTCGGCGGTCTGGTCGTGGCCTGCCTCATCCTCGCTCCCGAGGGTCTCGCTGCAGTGCAAGCCGCGCTGAAGAACCAACTCCAGCGGTCGGTCAACATCCTCCTCGGCTCCGTGCTCGCCACCATCGGCCTGACGATTCCCGCCGCCTTGGGCATCGGGCTCTACACCGGACAACCTGTGGTGCTCGGACTCGGCGAGCCTGAAATCCTGCTGCTCTTCATCTCGCTCATGGTCTCGATGCTTACCTTCGGCCAAGGCCGCACCAACATGCTGCAAGGCGCAGTGCACATCGTCATTTTCGGGGTGTATCTTTTCCTCATCTTCGACTGATCCGGGCACAAAAAAGGCGCCCCGCAGGGCGCCTTCCTGTAGCAGCGCCACTCTGCGGCGCGCTTTTCCGATCACGACTTCACAAGATCAAGAGCGACTTGTGGATCTTCGCGATCACCTTGTGCACGTGGTGGTTGATTCCGTCTGAGACGAGCGGCTTGTGTCCGTCGCACGGAAAGAGAAACGTGAAGAGCCCATCCTGCATCGTCAGCCGCGCATCCGCCTCCGCGGGGGCATAGAATTGGAAGTCCGTCTTCTCGTCGTAAGCCCCGTCGGCCACCAACTTCGCGGCAGGCGTCCACTCGATGATCTCACCCCCTCCGAGAATGTATTGCAGATCGATGTATTCGCGGTGCGTCTCCCACTTGAACGCATCCCGCGCCCCGGTGTCCTGCCGCAGCGTCTTGGCGAACAGCTTGTCACCGGCAAAGTCGACTTTTTGCCCGGGCGGAATATCGCGGCAGGTCTCGAGCCATTGGAAGAGGGGTTTCGGGTCAATATCGCGGAAAATTCCCGCGTAGTTTCGCAGGTTGTCGTGTGTGTCGAGGATCATAGTTGGAAGTAACGTGTGGCGCGTGTCGAGCAGGCTCACTCCGCAATCCGGCGGAGGTATTGACCGTAGAAAGACTTCCCGAGGCTGTTGGCGCGTTCGGCGAGTTGCTCTTTGCTCAACCAGCCTTGATGAAAGGCGATCTCCTCCAAGCAGGCAATCATCAACCCTTGCCGGGACTGGATGGCATGGACAAAAGACGCAGCATCGAGCAAAGACTCGGACGTCCCGGTATCGAGCCAAGCCGTGCCACGCCCGAACTTCTCGGCCCGCAGCGAGCCCTCCGCGAGATAGCAACGCGCCAGATCGAGAATCTCTGTCTCGCCGCGTTTGGACGGCTTGAGTGATGCCGCAAACTTCGGCGCCCGCTCGTCGAAGAAATAGATTCCAGGCACGGCATATCCCGACCGCGGATGCGGCGGCTTTTCCTCCAGCGAGAGCACCTTGCCCTCGTCATCCAACTCGATGACGCCGTAAGCGCGGACATCGGACACATGGTAGGCGAAGAGCGTGCCCCCCGGCGCCGAAGACGCAGAACGGAAGCTCTCGCTCAAGCGTGCGCCGTAAAAAAGATTGTCCCCCAGCACCAGACAGGACGGTGCCCCGGCGAGGAACTCCTCCCCGATGGTGAAAGCCTGCGGCAACCCTTCGGGCTTGGCCTGTTCGGCATAGCTGAACTTCACCCCGAAAGCCGACCCGTCGCCGAGCAACTCCTGGAACCGCGGCAAATCCCGCGGCGTCGAAATGACCAGAATCTCCCGCATCCCCCCGAGCATGAGCACGCTCAGCGGATAATAAATCATCGGCTTGTCGAAAACCGGCAGCAACTGCTTCGAGATTGACGAAGTGCACGGGTGCAAACGCGTGCCACTGCCGCCGGCGAGAACGATTCCTTTGCGTTTCATAGGATTAAGTCGGCAGTCGTGAGAGCTTCGTCCTCCGTCAGGCAACTATTGGCGGGCGAGCCATCTTGTTCATGCCAGAACATAAGCCGCTACCGCCAGTCCCGGCACCGCCGAAAAATGGTTGGGATTCCGCGTCAGCACCGGCGCATCCATCGCTACGGCGCTCGCCGCAATCCACAAGTCGGGGTAGTCCGGGGCTTTACCCTTCTTCGCCGTCGCCACCCACAGCTCGCAGTAACAATCCATGGTCTTCCGATTCAGCGGCAGCCGGAGGAAACCACCGTAGAAAGCTTCGAGGGCCTCCTTGCCCACTCCTTTGTAAAGCGCCCCGCGCGAAAACTCCGCTTCCGTGATCCAAGGCACAACCAGCGACGCACCTTTGCTTTTTTTGACCAGATCCGCCATTCGCGCCGGCGACCGGCGGAACCGCCAGATATCGATCAACACGGTTGTGTCCGCGATCAGCTCCATGCCGCCGGCAACGGCTGACGCGTCGCACTCAATGCCTTCTCCAGATCATCGAAATCCTGGGGCGACAAATCCGGCAAATTTCCCACCGCCTCGAACGCCGCCTCAATAGTGCCCTTGGGCGGAATCATCCGCTCGATAACCTGAGAAAACGTCCGCCCTTCCTTCCAAGAAGCCAACCGCTGATAGGCGGACTCAGTCAGCGAAATCGTCTTCATTTATGCAACACAGAACACAGCACACGCACTGTGTCAATTATTAAAGGTAATCCGCCATCTCGTAGAGCGTCGGATCGCGGCGCGGAGGCAGGCGTCGACGCAATGATCCGGCTGCGCCCCTTTCGCCCTCGCCCTTACCCATACCGAAATCCCCCATCGAATCGTCGTCGAGCACGTCGCCGTATTCCGCTTCAAGCTTTTCCGGATCTTCGCCCTTTTCCATCCGAGCCAACATCTCAAGCATCGGCTCCGGCATCTTCTCGCCGGTGATGTCCATCATGCGGCGCATCAGGCGGCCGAGTTGGCGTGGATCAGGATTTTCCTCGTCCATCCCGGACATTTCCCCCGCCAGTTTCATCATTTCGGCTTCCTGCCGAGGATCGAGATCGGGCATCCCCTCGCCGCCAGGTTCCTCCGTCTTTTCTTTGGCCCGGCCGGTAATGGCAAACGGCGAGAGAACGCGCTCCATGCGTTTGCCCTCGCCCTCCGGACACCGCGGAACGACGTCCGGCCCGACCAGCTTGCGGGCGTAGAAGCTGTAAATTTTGTGCGTATCAGCAGAGTAGTATTCGTAGATAGGCATGG
>CAYQMP010000038.1:6635-9431 GCA_964418615.1 uncultured Chthoniobacter sp.
CGACGGTGCGGCGGATGCCGGACTCGAACGATTCGCTCGGCCTCCAGCCCAGCTCGCGGGTCAGCTTGGAGAAATCCATGGCGTAGCGGAGATCATGCCCCGGCCGATCGGTGACAAAAGTTTTCAAACGCGCGTGCGGCCCTGCTGGATCGGGACGCAGTTCGTCAAGCAACGCACAAATCGTGTCAACCACATCAATGTTCATCTTTTCGGCCGCTCCGCCAATATTGTAAGTCTCGCCAAGTCGCCCGCCTTGCAGGACTGTCCCGATTGCCCGGCAGTGATCCTCGACGAACAACCAGTCGCGGACGTTTTCTCCTTTGCCGTAGATCGGAAGCGGCTTGCCCTCGATCGCATTGCGGATGATTAGCGGGATCAGCTTTTCCGGAAATTGGTAGGGCCCGTAGTTGTTCGAACAGTTCGTCGTCACCACCGGCATCTTGTGCGTGTGGAACGCCGCCCGGACCAAAAAGTCGCTCGCCGCTTTGCTCGCCGCGTAAGGGCTGTTCGGTGCGTAGGGCGTCAGTTCGGTGAAGGCCGCGTCCCCTGCCTGCAGAGTTCCGTAAACCTCGTCAGTCGAAACGTGGAGAAAGCGGAACCGCTCGTTTCTCTCCCCCGGCAGTTCCTTCCAATAACCCCGCGCTGCATCGAGCAAGCGCTGCGTGCCGAGGACATTGGTCGTAATGAACGGCTCCGGCGAGTCGATCGAGCGATCAACATGCGACTCCGCCGCAAAGTTAAGCACCGCGTCAATCTGGTGCTCCCGCAGCAACTTGGCTACGAGGGCGGCATCCCCGATATCGCCTTCGACAAATACGTGCCGCGGGTCCCGATCGAGATCGGCCAGCGAACCGCGATAGCCCGCATAAGTCAGCAGGTCGAGGTTGACCAGTTTGCCGACTTTCCAATCAGGCGTCTGCAGGGCGAGGCGAACAAAATTGCCGCCGATAAATCCGGCACCGCCGGTAACGAGGAGGTTCATAGGAAAAGGCTGAAACTTGAAATCCGAAACTTGAGTAAAATCGAT
Source organism: uncultured Chthoniobacter sp. (assembly GCA_964418615.1). Taxonomy (GTDB): domain Bacteria; phylum Verrucomicrobiota; class Verrucomicrobiia; order Chthoniobacterales; family JACTMZ01; genus JACTMZ01. The sequence continues at coordinate 7,663 of CAYQMP010000038.1, forward strand.
GCGACCCAACTACACTTCAACATCCGAATGGTTCACTTGTGCGCGGGCAACGATGCCACGCTGCCGTATTGGAGTATCCGGCTGTCGGCCGTCGCGATGCGCAGATCGTGCACGCGCGCTGCGGCCACGAGCAGACGGTCGGCCGGATCCTGATGGAACGGCTCCGGCAAAGCGTAGGCTTCTATGGCCGAAGCGTGATCGAGTTCAATCGTGCGGAGCTTGAGGGCAGTCAAGGAGCGGGCAACCCACTCTTGCAGGGGACAAGCCAACTCGATCTCTCCGCGAGCGACCAAGCGGGCGATCTCCATCGTCGATACCGGCGAGACAAAACGCTCGGCCGACGGAAGGCCCAGCGCTTTTCGACACTTCACCCCAAGCCTGTCGGAACCCTCGAACGCCCAGATCCAGACGTGAGTGTCGAGGAGATACCTCACGCGTTCATTTCCCACTCGGAGGCAAAGTTGCCGTGCACCAAGTCATCATCCGCAGGACGGCGCTTGATCAGCCCCCGCCCCTTGCCGAATCCGATGCCTTTGCCGCTGTCCTTGGGTTGCACCGGAACCACCTCCGCGAGAGGTTTCCCCCGCAAGGTCACCAGCACTGGCTCGCCCGTCTGCTTCACGCGCTTCAGCGTGGCGATCGCTTTGGCTTTGAAATCGGAAACCAGCATCGTTTGCATATGTTGCAAGCTATATGGTCAGATCTACTAGGTCAAGTAGGAAGGGGCCACCCATTAAGCCGGGTTGCTTCCCGATCTTCGGAGCATTGAGAGGAAAACGGGAGCCTTGGGCAATTAATCGGGCTGCTCCGCGACTTTAAGCGTAGCTTCCTTGGCTAATCGCCGCTCGCGAGCCTCTACAATTTCCTCCGCCATATCGACCGCTGAGTCGAGCAGATCAAATCTTTGGGAAACCGAGAGATCCGCAGCCCGCAGCAGATGCGAAATCTCTGCACCTTCGGAGGTGCAATAGAACCACGGATCGTCAGGGTATTGACGGCGCTTCATTCGTAGATTTTCAGCAAGGCATCCATGTCGGCCAAGTCTTTGTTCCGACCAGCTTCACGCTTCATCACCAGCAAAGACTCAACAGAAACGAACCGGGCGACCACCCCATTCCCCATCTCCTCCAAAGCGGCCGACCCATATTCCTTCTCGAAGTCGAAAGGCTCGTAGACGAAGACATCGACCCCAGGTTTCTCGTCGGCCCAAAACTGCAACACGAGCATCTGCTTGTCGCGGCGCCAGCTATCCCGAAGCTCTGCGTCGGCGAATTGCGAGCCCGTGACGGGCTGCTTGGGCCGGTATCCCGCCGAAGCAAGGGCCACAAAAGCCTTCTCGATGTTTTCCGGCGTCAGTGCCACGACGATGTCAATATCGTAAGTGGTCCTGACATACCCATGCGCGATAACTGCCACGCCGCCAACAAAGACGTATCTGATGGACGCCTTCTCCAGAGCCGAAGCAACTTCCGCAACGTGCTGTTTCCTGACTATTGGCAGCATTTTAACCCGCAGACTTCCATTTCCAACTACTCAAGTCTCAGCCTCAAGTTTCAGCCCTATTCGTTCAGCTTACCGCTGCCAACCGCAACACACGCCACGCCGCCTCAAGAGAAATCGCAGTGGACATCTTCGAGTCACCCTCTCGCCGCTCGGTGAAGACGATGGGGACCTCTTTGATCGTGTAGCCCTGCTTCCACGCCGCGTGGTGAAGCTCGATCTGGAAGGCGTAGCCTTCGGCTTGGACTTTGTCCCAATCGAGATCGCGC
>CAYQMP010000039.1:0-9327 GCA_964418615.1 uncultured Chthoniobacter sp.
GGGTTGGGTTCCGCCCCGGCAAGGAAGACGAGCACGGCAACGCCCAACTGGAGCGCTTCGGTGGCGAAGTCGCCGGGAGCTTCCACCCCGACCATCCAGACGATCCAGCCCGTGAGCAGGTAGAGCGGAACGATCGGCACCTTGGTGAGGCGCGATACGGCGCAGGCCAGCGCGGCGGCCAACATGATGACGCCGACACCGATCATGAGGGCAAAATTCCCAATTTGCGCAGTTCCGCATCCTGCGCGGCGACGCCGTCGACTTTGGGCACGAGCAAGTAGGCGACATCCATGGCCAAAAGATTTTCCGTGGCCGAGAGATCCATGACATTGACGGCGCACGGAATGCCCGCCTCGCGGCAACGGTAGGCGAGGAGGTCGTTGGTTTCCTCGATGGTCAGAGCCGACAAAAGCATGCGCGCCTCCGGCAAGCCCGCCTCGGCCAGCAATGTCGGATCGCCGGCATCGCCGAGAAGGGTGTCGCAGTCGAGGCCGGACAATTTCCGCGGATCCGTGTCGATGGCGAGGACGCTCTCGCCGCGTGCACGCAGGAGTTTGATCACCTCGCGTCCGAGCGAGTTGACGCCGACTACGATGAAGTGCCCATGCAGCCGGTGCGCCTCGCGGGGTTTGTCTTCAACCGCGGCTCGTCCGAAAAGCGAGAGCACGCCGGTGCGTTTGACCAACCGGTAGAGCGGTTCGTTGTAGAGGATCATGTAGGCCGAGACCGTGATGGTGACGAGTCCGACCAGCGCCGTGATGGAAAGGATGGATGATTCGATGAGTCCGGATCGCACGCCCATGGCGACGAGAATGAAGGAAAACTCGCTGATCTGGGCCACGGTCACGGCGGTGAAGAACGAGGTCCGCTCGCCGTAGCCCATGCGGAGGATGATCCAGATGAAAATGAAAGGATTCCCGATGATGACGAAGAGCGAAAGCAAGGCGACGGTGCCCGCGTTATCGAAGGCGGCGGAGAGTTCCATCTTCACTCCGAGCGAGACGAAAAAGACGGCGATGAAGAAATTCATCAGCGGGTGGACACGCCGCCGCAGGTCATTGTTGTAAGGCAGTTGCGCCAGGCTCAGTCCGGCGAGGAAGGCGCCGATTTCAAGCGAGAGGCCGAAGAGTTCCGCGACGAGAACGATGAGGAAGCACCAGGTGAGGCTCCAGATCACATTGGTTTCCGGCGTGCGTGCGGCCCACGCGAACGGACCGGGCAGAAGCCAGCGGGCGGCGACAAGGACGACGGCGAGCAAGCCGGCGACACCGGCGAATGCTTTGATCATGCCGAGCGCGGCGGTCGACGGATCGACCGAGCCCGTGCCGAGCCCGGCAAGGAAGGTGAGCATGACAATGGCGACTAGGTCCTGGACGAGGAAGATGCCGACGGCAATGCGTCCGTAGAGCGTGTCCATCTCGTGCTTTTCATCGAGCAGCTTGACCACCACGACCGTGCTGCTGAAGGTCAGGGCGGTGGCAAGGAAAGCGGCTTCGATCCAGCTGAAGCCGAGGAGAAGACACAACGCGTAGCCGATCGCCGCGGTGAAGACGACTTGCCCTATCCCGGCAACCACGGCGACTTTTCCGACGTCACGGACTTTGTCCAAGCTCAGCTCCAGTCCGACGATGAAGAGAAGGAGCGCGATGCCGATTTTCGAGATCAACTCGAGGGCGTGCGAGATCTCGACCAGTCCGGTGAGCGGTCCGATGACCAAGCCGGCGATCATGTAGGCCACGATGGTCGGCATGCGGATCCATCCCGCCGCGACGGCAAAGACGGCTCCGGCCATGATGATCAGGCCGAGGCTGCGGAGGAAAAAATCGTCGGCCATCCCGTTTGGTTAACGGTGGAGATGCCGGGGAGCAAGCAGGGTCGCTGGAGCAAAGAGCGGCGGACCAGTGGGATCGTCGGGGTTTGCCGCGGGCGGCGTTTGTCTTCAGGATGGCGCGATGTTTTTGGCGAGCGCGGACGTCAGCCCGATGTTTTCCCTGCTGGCTTTGATGCTGGTCGGCGTGGTGGTGGCGTCGCTTGTCCTGCTGCGGCTACGTCAGTCCTTGCTCGTCGCTTACTTTCTCTGCGGCGTGGCCATTGCCAACACCGGTCTGCTCGAATCGGTCGCTGGTGAACGCGCGCGGGAGACCGTGGTCACGATGTCCGACTACGGGGTGATGCTCCTGCTCTTCGTCCTCGGGATGGAGTTCTCCATCGGTGAGTTGAAGCACTTGCGGCGTTACGCCTTCACCGGCGGGACTCTGCAGATGGCGATTACCATGGCAGCCGCCGCGGCGGCGGCCACGTGGGCCTCTTTCGGGCTTTCCTGGTCGCAGGTCATTGTCGTCGCGGTAGCCTGCGGACTGAGTTCCACCGCGATCAGCGTCAAGCTCTACCAAGACATGGGGATTGCCGCGAGTTCGGGCGCCCGACTGGCCTTGGGCATCGCCATCTTTCAGGATATTTTCGTCATCTTCTTTCTCGTTATTCTGCCGGCCTTGATGGCGACCGGGGTCGGCGGCGGGGCGCTCGCTCCCGTGCTTTTCGGCGTGGTGGCCAAAGGCGCGGTGTTCGTCGGAATCTCCGTTTTGTTGGCGCGCTATGTCATTCCTCGCGTGCTGCATGCCGTGGCGGTGACGAGAAGCCGCGAGCTTTTCACCCTCACGGTGGCCGGTCTTTGCATGGGTGTGGCTTTTCTGGCCGCCCTCATGGGCCTCAGCGTGGTGCTCGGGGCCTTCGTCGCGGGGTTGGCGGTAAGCGAGTGCATGTACAAGCACCGCATCCTTTCGGACGTCGCGCCGATCAAAGATCTGTTCCTCACCATTTTCTTCGTGTCGGTCGGGCTGGGCATCGAGATCGAACCGCTGTTGAAGGATTGGGGCATCGTGTTGTCCGTGGCAGGTGGACTGATCATCGGCAAGAGCCTGCTCATCGGGGTGATCGCACGTTTTCTGGGCCTGAGCTGGCGGGCGGCCACGGCAGCGGGGATCGGGCTGGGCAGTGCCGGAGAGTTTTCCCTTGTCCTGATGGGCAAGACCGCGCAGTTGACCACTTGGCCGGACGGATTGAACCAACCGCTCCTCGCGGCGATGGCGCTCTCCATGGCCTTGGTCCCGGTGCTCATGCGCTATGCCCAACCCGTGGGACAGTGGCTGGAGAAAAATCACCCCGATCTGCTTCGCCATCGCCCTCGTGCGCAGGCCGAGCACCGCGCCGGCGTGGAGCTTTCCGACCACGCCATCGTCTGCGGTTACGGTCCGGTCGGGCAGGCGCTGGTCTCCGCGCTTTCCGCGCAAGGTGTGCCTTCGCTGGTCCTCGACCTGAACGCGCAAACCATCCGGCAGTTGCAAAGCGACGGGCAGCACGCCCTCTTCGCTGATGCGGCGCAGCGCGAGGTGTGGAAGCTCTGCGGGGTGGACCGGGCCAAGCTGGTCGCTTTCACTTTCCCGGCGACCCCGGCGGTCGAAGCCGCGCTCGGTTACGTGCGGGAGGAGAACCCGGCGATTGCCGTGATGGCGCGGACCAAATTCAAATCCGAGGCGGAGCGTCTCGCCGTGGCCGGGGCGGATATCGTGGTGCTGGACGAGCAGGAAAGCGGACGGGCGGTGATCAAGCGCGCCCTGGGGGTTCTCCATCTTGACCACACGGCCGAGCCCGTGGGCCTGTAGACCGCGAGCGAAATGGGTTGCGCCTGCGCACGCATCGTGCGAAGAGACAGTCTTATGAAAGTCATCCCACTCCTCGTTCTCTCCTCCCTGATTGCCGCATGGCCGGCCGAAGCAGCCGCCCCGTCGGTCAACCCGCTGGATATTCCCAAATATGTCCGCGAGTGGTTCTCCGGGAAAGATTTCACCGGCAAGCCGAAAGTGACCGGCAGCTACCACCAGTCGCGTCTCAACGGGACCAACTTCCAAGGCATGAAATTCAAAAATGCCTCGTTCGAGCAGTGTGACTTGGCCGAGACCAACATGAAGGGCGCCACCTTCGGTCCGGGCACCAAATTCTACCGCTGCACGTTGAACGGCGCGGATTTGACCGGCGTCGATTTCGCCGGCGCGCACATTGACTCGGTCAATTTCCGTGGCGCCGACCTGCGCGGGGCGAAGAACATGACGGACGTGTCCAAAGCCAACTTCCAGCGCGCCGACCTGCGCGGTGCCGACCTCTCGAAGATGAAGCAACCGTTGGTCGAAGTGGTCTGGGAGGACGCGATCTACGACGTGACGACCAAGTTCCCCGCCGGATTCGATCCGGTCAAAGCCGGCGCCAAAGCAGCGCAGTAAAGACGAGGAATTCCCGAGCGTGGGGCCCGCGGCCAAAATCGCGGGCCCTTTGCTTGAGGGCGAGGCGGTGACGCCGTGCAAGACATGTCCGCAAATCTCGAGCAGGAACTCCTCGCGCTGGTCCGCGACAAATTGTTCGACGGAGGGCAGGCCACGACGGCGGACACGGACTTGTTCGCGGCGGGTCTCGACTCGATGGGCATCATGCAGTTGATGATCCTCATCGAGGAGCGCTTCGGGGTGAGGGTGCCGGAGTCTGCGGTGACCCGTGAGAATTTCGCCACGGTGGCCGCTCTGGCTGCGTTGGTGCGGCGCTGCGGCGCGCCGGCATGACGCCGCGTCCGACGCGGGCCGGCCTGCGTGCGCCGCTGGGCGGGTGCGATTGCTACCTGTTGGCCCTCGAGGACCTCATGCTGCGGTCCGGGCAGGGGCGGCATGTGGGGGTGACGGTGCTGGAAGTGGGCACCGGTTTTGATGCGTCCCGCTTGAGCGATGCGGCAGCGAGATTCGGAGAGAGCCAGCCGATCTTGAATGCACGGCTGCATCGCGCGTTCCCCGGTGCGGTGCCGGAATGGCGCGCGGCGGCTGGTTCGCCGGTGAGCGTGCAGTGTCACGAGGCGGGCGCCGATTGGCGGAGTTTGGCCGAAGACCGCCTGCAGGGCGACTGGCCCGGGCGTTTGCGTTTCGATGTCATGCCGCAGGAAGGCGGGGGCGCTGTTGTCCTCATGAGCTGGAGCCACTTGCTGCTCGATGCGCGGGGAGTGGAACTGGCTCTGGCCGAGGTGGCGCGTTTGGGGAGCGATGCCGGTGCGGTGGCCGAGGCGGACTCGCATGCCTTGCCGTTCGCGCGGCGAAGGTCGTGGCGCGAGGAGTTGCGTGCGGTGCGTCCTTTCCTGCAACGGTATTGGTCCTTGCGCGAACATCGTGTCATAGCCGCCGGAGCCGCTCCGGCGCGGGCGGGTGCGGCGCGTTTTGCTTTGGCGAGGTTCGGCGCGGAGGAGACCGCGGCGATGAAGCGGAGGGCCGAGCCGCTAACCGGCGGGATTTTCGCGCTGCCCTGGTTTTTGGCCGTGACCATGCGGGCGCACGCCGCGCTGTTCCGCGCGCGGGGCGTGGGCGAGGGGTCTTTGGAATGCACCATTTCGGTGCAGGGTCGGAAGCGCGGAACGCGCGGACCCATCTTCCAGAACCAGGTGTCGCAGCTCTTTTTCGCCCTGCCGCTGGAGGATTTGTCTTCGGCCGAGGAGGCGGCGCGCGCTTTGCACGGGCAGTTCGCCGCCATGACGCGAGAGCGTTTCGACGAGGCTTTCATCATCATGGTCGACTGGATGCGGCGCCTGCCGGCGACGCTCTACCGGCGGTTTCTCCGGCGCGAGGCATCGGGGCAACTGGCCTCGTTTTATCACGCGCACACCGGCGAGTTCCTGCCGGGGGTCCGCGAGTTCTGTGGCGGGGTGATTGCGGATGGCTGGCATATTCCCTCGGTGCCGCAACCGCCGGGGACGGGGCTGTTTTTCAGCGAGAGGGATGGGCGGCTGACCGCTTCGCTTTGCTGGCGTGAGGGCGTGCTTTCGGCGGCTGAACAGGATGCGATGCTCGAGATTTTGCGGGCCGATTTGTTGGGGAAAGGGTAGTCGCGGGTTGAAGAGCCGTGCCGGAGACGCCAGTCTGTCCGGCCCTTGAAACGAGTGTCGGACAACATGGCCCGGGCGATTGCGGCCCGCGCGGCGGAAAGCCCGGACCGTGCGGCCTTTGTCGGCCGTGACGGCGAAGTCTCCTATGCGCAGCTGGCCGCGGAGGTGGATCGGGTGGCGTCAATGTTGCCCGGGATGCCGGGGTGGCCGGCGCAGGGAGTTCCGCGGGTCGGGGTGCAATGTCCGGACGGCGTGAGGCACGCCGTGCTCATGCTCGCGGTGATGAAGGCCGGCGGCTGCGCGGTTCCGATTGCCGGGGAGCTGACGGAAGGCGAGCGCTCCGTGTTGGTCCGGACGACAGCTTTGCATGGCATCTTGTCGGCGTGCCGTGATGTCGCACCGCGAGATCCGCGGACGGCGGTCGCGTTGATCGACGGCGTGCGATGGGAGTCTCTGCCCGAGGTCGAGCCGTGCTTTCCCGTGGTGGACTTCGAAAAATTGTCGCCCGCATTTATCCGCTTCAGCTCCGGGACCACGGGAACGAGCAAGGGAGTCGTGCTCTCCCATGCCACGCTGCACGAGAGGTTGGACTCGGCCAACCGGCGGTTGCGCATCAGCGCGGCGGATCGCGTGCTCTGGACATTGCCCATGGCACACCACTTTGCCGTTTCGATTTTGTTGTATTTGCGGGAGGGGGCAACGGTGGTCTTGCCGGAAGGCTCCATGGGAGGGGATCTGCTCACGGCGGCCCGCGCGCACGGGGCGACGGTCTTTTACGGCTCCCCGTTCCAAGCCGCCCTGCTGGCCGCGGAAGCCTCCGGGCGGGATTGGCCGACGCTGCGTCTGGCGGTCTCCACTGCGGCACCGCTGACGCGTCAGGTGGCCGATGGTTTTTTTCGGCGCTACGGCGTGCGTCTGTCGCAGGGGTTCGGAATCAGCGAGGCGGGTCTGCCTCTGCTCAATTCATCGGGGCAAGAGCCCACGGGGATCGGGATGCCGGATGACTTCGAGGTGTGTTTGGCCGGCGGCGAGGACGAGGGAGAGCTGTGTCTGCGCGGGCCCGGGTTGTTCGATGCCTATTTGTCGCCGTGGCAAACGCGGCGGGAGGTCATGGCCGATGGATGGTTCCACACCGGCGATCTGGCCCGTCGCGAAGAAGACGGGAGCCTGCGTCTGGTCGGGCGTCTCAAGTCGGTGATCAATGTCGGCGGGAGCAAATGCTTTCCCGAGGAAATCGAGGAGGTCTTGCGGGAACATCCCGGCGTCGCGGAGGTGCGTGTGAGCGGCGAGGAGCACGAGCGTTGGGGCATGCTGCCGGTGGCGGACATCGTTCCGGCGGACCCGGCCCAGCTGCCTTCCGAGCGGGATTTGTCGGCCCGTTGCCGCGAGCGGCTGGCTGCGCACAAGATCCCGGTGCGTTATCGCATGGTGCGCGAGTTGCCGCGCACGGCGAGCGGCAAAGTCCGGCGTGCTTAAGATGCCGACGCGGCCCGCGGTGCGGTGAATGGAACAAGCAGGCCGCCGAGCAGAGCCACGCAGGCTTGGAGGAGGAAGCCTCCGAGGGCGGCGAGGGCGGCGGCGGCAGGTGCGATGCCGAAGAGACCGCCGAGCAGATGCTCGAAGAGGGTTTCGCGCAGTCCGATGCCGAAGAGGGTCACCGGCAGCATGGTCAGGGTGTCGACCAGCGGCATGATGGCGAAAATGTCGCCGGGCGAAAGCGGCAGGCCGAAGGCGCGCGCGCTGAACCAGTAAGTGGTGAAGTGCGCCATGAGGGCGGCGAAGGAAATAACAATAGCCGCTCCGACCGGACGGGGATGGCGTCCCATCCAAGCGAAGATGTGCCCGAGCCGCACGGCCTGCGGTCTTATGCGGCGCGGTGCGAGGTGGATCCATTTTTCGTGCAGCCCGGGCCAAGTGGTCATCCACCAGAGAACAACGAGCAGCGCGGCGACGGCCAGGACAATGCCTGCGGCACCAAGGACGAGTCGTGATGCAGGATCTGCGGCGAAATCGTCGCGGCGCAGCAGCGGGAAGACGATGGTGAGCAGAAGGGCGAAAAGCCCGCAGAGCCGGTCGGCCAGCACGGAGAGGGCGGCGCGGAGTTTGCGGGTGGGGTGGAGTCGCATGACGTAAAGAATGCGGAAGGCATCGCCACCGCCCGAGCCGGGCAGACCGAGGGAAAAGAAGAGACCGGCACCGCTGAACGCGCAGGTGCGACCGAAACCGACAGGCACCCCGAAGACGCGAAGCATGAGCCACCAGCGGATGGCGCAGAGGAATTCGGTGAGCAAAGCGGTGAGCAGTCCGCCCGCAAGCCAGAGGAAATCCGCCTCGCCGAGGACGCGGGCCGCCTCCGAGCGCAGGGCCGGGTGGCTGAAGATGCGCCAGAGAAGGAACGCGGAAAGCGTGATTTGCAGAATGAGCAGCCAGTGCTTGCGCATGAGGAGGGCGGGAATTGCACGATTGCGCCCCTCAGGTCCAGATCCTTATTCTCCCCGCGCATGGTGGAGGGAGATTCCAATGCGGCGTGCCAATACGACGTCGCGGTGATCGGCGGTGCACTGAGCGGCGCGGCCGCGGCATTGCTGCTCAAACGCGATGACCCGTCTTTGCGCGTGGTGGTGATCGAAAAAAGTGAAGCTTTCAAACGGCGGGTGGGCGAGGCGACAGTCGAAGTGAGCGGTTACTTTCTCTGCCGGATTCTTGGACTGACGCAATTTCTCACCCAGACGCAGCTGACCAAAAACGGGCTGCGTTTCTGGTTCGCCAACGACGACGCGGAGGATCTCGGGGATTGTTCGGAGATCGGCGGGAAGTATTTGTCCACCGTGCCTTCGTTCCTCATCGATCGCTCGGTGGTCGATGAAGAGGTGCTGCGCAGGGCGGCGGAGGTTGGTGCGGAGGTTTGGCGTCCGGCCACGGTTACTTCGGTTGCATTGCATTCCGGCGGAGAACAGACCTTGGAGGTGCGCACCGCCGAGGGGCCGCGGACGGTGCGGGCGCGCTGGGTGGTCGATGCTTCGGGGATCAAAGCGATGCTGGCGAGGGCGGAAGGTTGGCTCGAGCCGAACACGCGCCATCCCACCTTGTCCGCATGGTCGCGCTGGCGGGGAACGGGCGACTGGGATGCCGCGGCCTTGGAGGCGCGGCACGAGGGTTGGCAGTCATCCTACGTCGGCATCCGCGGCACGGCGACAAACCACATCGCGGGCGACGGTTGGTGGGCTTGGTGGATCGCTTTGAAAGGCGGCGACACGAGCATCGGCGTGGTGCTCGACCAGAGCCGCGCCGATTGGCCCGAGGAGAAATTGCCGGTGGGCGAAAAGTTGCGGGAATTTCTCGGTGCGCATCCGGCGGCACGCGAGATGATGTCCGGGGCGGAATTCGTCGGCGGCGACGTGCACTTCCGGCGCAAT
>CAYQMP010000040.1:0-9246 GCA_964418615.1 uncultured Chthoniobacter sp.
AGCTTGTGATATTCTCACCAAGCCCCACTAGGACGTTGACCAACTCCACTTACAAACCACCTCCGGTCTCCTCCCGATCGGCCAGCGCCTTTTCTCGCCCATGAAGATTGCTGTCATCGGTTGCGGTGCGCTCGGCTCCTACTACGGGGCAATGCTCGCGCGGGCCGGTCACGAAACCCACTTCCTGCTGCGCTCGGATTACGATGTCGTGCGGCGTCACGGAGTTCGCATCCTGAGTCCCAACGGCGATTTTCAGGTGCAACCGCATTGCGCGCGCACCCCGGGAGAAATCGGGCCCGCGGATCTTGTCCTCATCGGCCTGAAAACCACCGCCAACGACCGGTTTCCGGACCTGCTCCCGCCCGTGGTCGGTCCGCACACCGCGGTGCTCACGTTGCAGAACGGCCTCGGCAACGAGGAGGCGCTCGCCCGGCTCTTCCCCTCGGAGCAAATCCTCGGCGGCCTCTGCTATGTGTGCCTCAACCGCATCGAGCCCGGCGTTATCCGGCACTCGGCGCACGGGGAAATTCTCCTGGGCGAATTCCAGGGCCAAACCGGTCCGCGCACGCAGTCCATCGTCAACGCGTTCCGTCAAGCCGGTGTGCCGTGCGAGGTGACCGACAACCTCGAGCGCGCCCACTGGGAAAAGCTCGTCTGGAACGTGCCGTTCAACGGTCTCGGGGTCGCCGGTGCGGCGGGGCTCGAGGTCATGCTGGATCCGCAACGGCCCGTAAAGCGCGTCCAGCCCGTCATGACGACGGACCAACTGCTCGCCGACCCGCGCTGGTGCGCGCTCGTGCGCGAGGTCATGCTCGAAATCATCGCCGCGGCCAACGCCAAGGGGCTTGGGATCGAACCCGCCCGCGCGCAGGCCAACATCGATCGCACCTTGAAATTGGGCGCCTACCGCGCCTCCACGCTGGTCGATTTCGAACGCGGCCAACCGCTCGAATTGCAGAGTCTGTTTCTCGAACCTCTGCGGCAGGCGCAGGCGGCGTGCATCGCTACTCCGCGCTTGGCGCGACTGGGCGAGGTGCTGAAGGCGCTGGATCCGGGACCAGCCATACCTTGGTTGCGGATGCAGGGTGGCGACCTTTGTGGTATGGGTGAGCCATGATTCCACGGCTCCTCGCCCTTTGTTCTCTCGCAGTGAGCTTTAACGCCATGGCCACCGAAATCCCCGATTACAAAGTGTTGTTGCAGGACGGTAAGTTCGAGGTGCGGGATTATCCGGCGCTGACACTGGTGCGGACCGCCTCCGGTGACGGGGACTTTATGCGGCTCTTCCGCTATATTTCGGGCAGCAACGAAGCGGAGCAGAAGATTGCCATGACGGCGCCGGTGCTGATGAAGCACGAGGGCGAGGGCACGGGAATGAGCTTCATCGTGCCGAAGGAAGTCGCGGCAAAGGACGTGCCGGCGCCGACGGATTCGGCGGTGACGATGGACACTCTCCCGGCCGGGCAATTCGCGGTCTATCGCTATTCGGGCGGACGCAACGAGACCAACGAGCAGGAGGCTCTGGGGAAACTGCGTGAATGGATCGGCCAACGACAACTCGAGGTCACGGGCGATCCGCTCTACGGCTACTATGACCCACCTTGGATTCCGCCCTTCATGCGGCGGAACGAGGTCATGTTGCGGGTTGCCGGATCGCGACCCTGAGTTTTCCTCAAGCAACGGGTGCGCACGGGCGGGCTCAGTTTTCGGCCAAGGCGCCTTCGGACATGACCTCGCGCTGCTGCTTCCAGACATCGTGCAGCCGGCGCATGCGCTCTTTTTTGGTCAGGGTGGGGTCTTTGCGGATGGCAAGTTCTTCGGCTTCCAATTCGCGGAGCGTTTTCCTTGGCGGTGCGGATTGAACCACGGATTCGCCGGGTGCCGGGTTCGGGGGCGCAGCCGGGGCAATGACGGGAGTTGCAGGCATCGGGGCGGGGGCGGGAGCGGCTTGATTTTCGGCGGGAGCAGCAGTTTGGTCCGCCGGCCCTTGGTCAGCCGCCGGGGACGGGGCACTTTCACGACGGATGAAGCGGGTGCGCTCGGCGAGAAGATCCCAGGTATCGGCGTAGGGAGCGGCTTGATAATTCTCGCGCAGGGACGCTACCCGATGGTAGCGGGCGGCCGTGGCTTTGAGCGACGCCACGTCCTCGAGGGCGGAGTCCAACTTGGCGGCCATGTGCTGCTGCGGGTCTTGTTGCCATTTATCCGGCGTTTCCTCGCGAATGCCGACAACGAGGCCGTCCTTCACCACCACCGAAGTGAACATCCGGTTGTTCACCCCGTCATCCGGAAGATCCCACTCGAAGAGCCAAACCTCGGCGCCCGGTAGAGCAGGGTCGTTGGCCGGTTCTTTTCGCAAGGGCTTCTTCAGCGCGGGAACTTTGGCCACCGGCGTTCCCGGAGAGACGGAGGAAAGGTCGGGCTTGCGGTGGAGAGCGACCCCGGAGTCATTGGTGGCGGCACAACCGGTGAGCGCGAGTGCCGTGGCGAGTATCCAGAAAAATCGATGCATGGTGGGCGTGTGATTGGCGGGCGATAATTACCACCCGCAGCCTCTTCCTCAATCCTCCAGTGCACTTTCGGCCGCAAATGCGGGGAATTTTGTATCCACGGCCGGCCGTCCTTGGCGTAAGCTCCGCGACCTTATGGGACGTCAATGGTTGCTGGCCAAGCGCGAGGTGGCCTCGCTCAGGAAATCGCAGGCCACCGGGAAATTCATCCGGGAAATCACCATCGCGGCGCGGCATGGCGGGGCGGATCCGGCGACGAATTCGCGGCTGGCGGCAGCGTTGGAAAAGGCGCGCAAAGAGAGCGTGCCGAAGGATGCCATCGAGCGGGCCATTGCCAAGGGTGCGGGCACGGGAGGCGACAAGACTGCGCTGGAGCATGTGACTTTCGAGGGCTACGCGCCGCACAAGGTGCCGGTGATTGTCGAGGTCTTCACGGACAACAACAACCGCACCGCCCCGGAGATCCGCGTGCTTTTCAAAAAGGGCCAGCTCGGAGCCTCCGGCAGCAACAAGTTTCTTTTCGATCACGTCGGACTTGTCGAAGCGCACACGGCGAAGACGGGTGTCGACATCGAAGAAGCGGCGATCGAAGCGGGAGCGGACGAAGTGGAACCCCTCGCCCACGAGCAGAACGACGACATTCCGGCGGAGGCAACCGGCGCGCGCTTCATCACCGATCGCACCAACACGCACGGAGTTTCCCAATGGCTGGCGGGGAACGGATGGACAGTGGTCACGAGCGAACTGGGCTACGTGCCGAAGCAATGTCCGGAGCTGAGCGAGGAGCAGCGGGGTGAGGTCGGGGCGTTCTTGCAGGCGCTTGATGACCACGATGACGTGCATCGCGTCTGGGCGGCGGTGAAGTGAACCGGATGTAGCGGCGCCGTCCCCGGCGCCGGTTGTTTTGTCGTTTCGTCGCCGGGGACGGCGACGCTACAGGGACAAGCGGGTCAAAGATGCCCGCGCGTCAGCAACGCGTCGGCGGGCGCCAAGCCTCGCGGGGTGCCGAGGATTTCGGCGAGGACAATGGCTTTGCGCTGGGCGTCACGGCCGGAGAGGAATTCCTGCAGACTGGTGCCGCGGTAGGCCGTAGCAGGCTTTTCTCCGATCGAGGCGAAAGCGGAAGCAAGCTGCGCGGTCTTGGCATCCGGCCGACGGACTGACGGGGCCTGCCAGCGGGGTTTCTTTGGTGCGGCGGGTTGCGACGGGACGGGCGGCGGGGCCGGCTCCTCCATGGAGGCGAACTCCTCCTCATGAAAATCTTCGCGGGCCACGACCGGAGGCGGCGGGGCCTCGTCGGACGGAAGGCCGAGCGCATCCATCAATTCCTTGAACGGATCGCGTCCGGTCGGAGTGCGGCGCGCATCCGGTGAAGGAGCGGGCACGCCCTGGGTGTAAACATTGCGCCGGGCCTCGCGCTTCGCCTCGCGGCGCTCGACACGTTTTTGTCCGGCCGCCTCGCGCTTTTCGGCGGCCTTCTGCATCAGCCAGTTGACCAGACTGATCAACCCGATGATGACGAGAAGGACGAGTTGTTCCATGGCGGAACGGGCGGCGGCTTAACGCGCTTCGGCACTGCCGCGCTCGGAGCCGGCGATGGATTCGCGCATCTGCGAGTCGGCCTGGATGTTTTTCATCCGCATGTAATCCATGATGCCGAGGTTGCCGGAACGGAACGCTTCGGCCATGGCCAGCGGCACTTGCGCCTCGGCCTCGACGACTTTGGCGCGCATTTCCTGGGTCTTGGCGCGCATTTCACCTTCGAGGGCGACGGCGGCGGCGCGGCGAACTTCCGCTTTGGCTTGGGCCACGACTTTGTCCGCTTCGGCCTGTTCGCCCTGCAATTTGGCGCCGACGTTTTCGCCGACATCGACGTCGGCAATGTCGACCGAGAGAATTTCGAACGCGGTGCCGCTATCGAGACCTTTTTCCAGCACCGTCTTGGAGATGCGGTCGGGATTTTCCAGCACATCCTTGTAGGACACGGCCGAGCCGATCGAAGTGACAATGCCTTCGCCGACGCGGGCAATGATCGTTTCCTCGGTGGCGCCGCCGACGAAGCGGTCGAGGTTGGAACGCACCGTGACGCGGGCTTTGACTTTGACACCGATGCCGTCGCGGGCCACGGCGTCGATGGTCGGGCGGTTCGACTGCGACCCGGGACAGTCGATGACCTTTGGATTGATGCTGGTGCGCACGGCTTCGAGCACGGTTTTGCTCGTGCCTTTGATCGCCAAGTCGATGGCGCAGGCCCGGTTGAAGTCGAGTTTGATGCCGGCTTTGTCGGCGGCGATCAGGGCGAGCACGACGGAATCGACATTGCCGCCGGCGAGGTAGTGGGCCTCCAGTTCGTCGGTGTCGAGCGAGAGCCCGGCTTTGACCGCGGTGATGCGGCTGTCGACGATCATGCCCACCGGCACGCGACGCAAGCGCATGCCGACGAGGCGGGCGAAGGAAACGGGTGCATCGGCGATTTTGGCGCGCAGCCAGATGCCGAAGAAATTGAAAAGAATGATGAGGAGGACAAGGCCGACGACGACGGCCAAACCGGTGACGATGTAAACGAAGAGCGATCCCATATCCATGGGCCCATCTTACGCAGGGGGAGCGCCCGGCTCCAACCCGTCTTTTCGGCGCACGGCCACGCGCATGCCGTCCGCAGCCACCACGACAACTCCCGCGCCTTGCTCGAGAAAATCTCCAACCGCCGTGACATCAACACGTTTGCCTCCGATGCGGGCCGTGCCGGAGGGACGCAACGGGGTGATCGCCTCCCCTGTTTCCCCGACCAGCGACTGGTGTTCCGCCGCGCTGCGGGGGGCGGTTTGGGCGGTTCGCAGCATGATGCGGCGACCGATGAAGGTGCGCGGAAAAAGAAAAAGCCAGAGAACGAAACCGACCAGGGTGAGTCCCCCGACGACGAACGCGGCCAACGCACCGGCCGAGGTGCCGTAGTGCACGAAGACAAGGACGACCGACCCCACGAGACAGAGCAGCCCGATCGTGCCGAGAATCAGTCCCGGCAGGAACACCTCCGCTGCGATCAGGAGGAACCCGACAACGACGAGCGCAATGATGAGCGAAGGGCCGTCGGGCATGGTCAGTTGCCCGGGGCCGGAGTCGCTTGGGCCGGGCGGCCGGTGAAAAAGGCCCCGATGCTGTCGCCCACGCGCACGGCGGTGTCCCCGATGTTGTCACCCACCCGGGTGGCGGTGTTGGTTGTTGCTTCCCACGTGCGCGTGCTCCAGCGCTCCATGTGCCCGACCAGGCCTCCGCCCTCGACCCAGCGCTCGCCGACCGGACGGGTGTCCGGAGTGGCGGTTGCCGTGGCCGCGGTGTTCGGAACCGTTTCTCCGGAAGGAGCGGCCAGTGTTTTGAAGGGTGAGACGAGGGTGCCGTCCTTGGCCGAAATTTCGACACTGCCGACGCCGGAACCATCGACGTCATAAAGCTCGACCAACCAGACCGGCGTGCCGTTTTTGTTCTCCAGACGGTAATTGAGCGTGGAAAAGCCGAGCCGTTTGGCGGTGGCCTCGCGATTGGCGGCATCGAAGGCGCCGGTCGAGTTGAGTTGGAGCCCGGTGGCAGCCATGACGCCGCCGCTGCCGGTGGCCGGGCGCAACGGCGTGCGCTCGGCGATGATGCCCTTGGCCGCCACGACATACTCGCGGATGCCGCCGCGGGCGCTGTCGTCTTGAAAACTCAAGGTCCACCTCAACGGCTGAGGTGTGGCATCGACGCCGCGAATCTCGACGATGTTGGCCAAAACGGCATCGCCTTTCTCGGCGCCGACAATCTTGAGGGCATCGTAGGCGGAAAGCTGCCCCAAGGCCTGGGCGTGAACCGCCGGCACGAGCCCGCAGGCGGCAAGGAGGAGTAGCGCTCTGATCATGGGGGAATTTAGAACCCCGCGACGGGCGATTTCCAGCGCTTTCAGGAACGAAGGCGGGCCCGCTCTTCCGGTGAGAGGAAGGAGATTTCCCACGCATTGTCCAGAGCCCGCGCGATTTGCGCCTCGTCCAAACCGGCCGCAGGCGCGGCGACGTCGAGTTCGTAAGGGAGATCGATCGCGCTGATACCGGGATCGTCGGTGTTGATCGTGGCGAGCAAGCCGGCCTCGAGAAACTTCCGCAGCGGATGACTGGCGTAGTCCGGCACGGTGCTGGTTTGGACATTGCTGGTCAGGTTGGCCTCGATGCCGATGCGGCGGTCGCGCAACAGATCCATGACAGCAGGATCTTCGGCAGCGCGGACGGCGTGCCCGATGCGCGTGGCGCCGAGCTTCTCCACGGCGGTGACAATGCTCTGCGGGCCGGCGGCCTCGCCGGCATGGACGGTGACTTGCCATCCCGCGTCCCTCCCCTCTTTGAAGTGCTCGACAAAAAGTTCGGCCGGCCAGTTCCCTTCATCGCCGGCCAGATCGAGGGCGATGATTTCCGCGCGATGGTCGAGCAAGGCGCGGAGTTCGCGGCGGGCGCGAACCGGGCCGTAGGTGCGGGTGAGGATGCCGATGAGGTTGGCTCTCACGCCTGTGGCCGCCTCGCCCTCGCGGACGCCCTCGATCACTGCGGCAGTGACGCGCGAGGGGTCGAGGTTGTGGGCATCGGCCATGAAAGCGGGGCTGAAACGGAGTTCGACGTAGCGGATGCCCTCCCGCTGTGCGTCCTCGACGTTTTCACGCGCCACGCGGCGGCAGGCGTCATAATCGACGAGCACGCCCGTCATCCAACGGAATTTGGCCAGAAATTCGACGAGCCCCGGTTGCGGCGTGGTCACCACGACGTGCGGGCGCAGCGTTTCCAAGGTGTCGCCGGGCAGTGGAATCCCGTGGCGGCGCCCGAGGTCGAGGATGGTTTCGAGACGCACGCTTCCGTCGAGATGGCGGTGCAAGTCAATCAGCGGAGGGCGGGCGGGCATGAGGGCGCCGAGAATTTGTGTTCCGCGCGGGGGCGACAAGCCGAATTATTCAATGGACGACTTCATCGACCGCGTCGGTCACGTCGGTGAACTCGTAGCGGTAGCCGTATTTTTCCGCCGTGGCGGGGCGGACGCGGGCGCTATCGAGGAGAAGCGACGACATGTCGCCGAGCATCGCGCGGAGAACGAAAGCCGGAGCGGGCAGGATGGCCGGACGGCGCACGGCACCGGCCAGGATGCGGGTGAATTCGGCGTTGGTCACGGGATGCGGCATGACGGCATTGAGCGGACCGTGCAGATCGTCGCGCTCGATGGCCCACAAAGCCATGCGGACGACGTCGTCGATGTGGATGCAGGACATCCATTGGCGCCCGGAACCGAGACGTCCCCCGAGACCGGCACGGAAAACGGGGAGGATACGCTTCATCGTGCCCCCTTCGCGACCGAGGACGAGTCCGATGCGGAGAATGGCAACGCGGGCGTTTTTCACTTTCTCCGCCTCGGCCTCCCATGCGCGGCAAACGTCGGCGAGAAATCCGCTGCCGGGTGGGGAGTTCTCGTCGACCTCGCGATCGCCGGTGTTTCCGTAATAGCCGATGCCCGAGGCGCTGACCAAAACGCGGGGCGGATGCGCGGCACGGGCGAAACCTTCGACGATGGACCGCGTGCCAAGCACACGGCTGTCCATGATGCGGCGGCGTTTGTCGCGCGTCCAACGCCCGACCACCGGCTCGCCGGCGAGGTGCAGCACGGCATCGAGCCCGTCCACTTCAGCCGGCTCCCCCGGCACGAGGAGGCGTGCGCCGGCTTGGCTGGGTTGGCGCGAGAAAGGGACAATCTCCCACCCGCGTGCGGCAGCAAGCCGTGCCGCGTGGCGGCCGATGAACCCGGAGGCTCCGGTGATGCCCAGACGCATATTCAAAACGTGCGGCGCAGCCAGCGGTAAGGGAAGCGGTTGCCCGGACAATCGGTCGGCTTCGGGTTGATCTCGCGGTGGGCCTTGACCACGACCTCGCGGCCCTTGCTGCGTCCGACCCGTTTGCGCAGGTATTTGGTCAGTTCCTCGAGCGCCCCGAGCTGCGCGCGGGTCGGGGTGTCGCGGTTGAAGTCGCCGACGAAACAGATGCCGATGGCGATGTTGTTGAGGTAGTCGCTGGCCACGTGGCCGCCATTGATCTGGCGCGTCCAGCGCGGACCGATCTCGATCTCGCCGTCGCCGGAGGACGTTCCGTTGCCTATGACAAAATGGTAGGCGAGGCCGTTTTTCATTTTGCGCACGTTTTTGTGGTAGTTGGCGAAGATGCGCGCATTGCCCTGCCGTGTGCCGCTGTTGTGCACGACGATGTATTTCCAGCGTCCGCGTTTGACCTTGGCGCGGTCGATCGCATCGCGCACGCCGCGGGAGAGATACCGGTAGCGCGGGCCACCCAAACCGAAAAGACCCCGGCGCTCGGGTTTGGGCGTCGGAGCCAGACCCTCGTCCTCGGCGAGACCGGATTTTTCCACCACGATGGGGGCGTCCGGCGCGGGCGAAGCGGCTTGCCGCCCGCGCGGGGACGGGCTGGGAAATTCACGCGGCGGCGGAAGTTTGATCTCGTCCGGCTTTTCCTCGCGCTTCGGCGCCGGAGGTTTGGAGCGCTCGTCCTTCGCGGCCGGTTCCGGCTTCGGCGTCGGTTTGGGCTTGGGCGTGGGGCGCGGCGTTTGGCGCGGAGTGGCGGCTGGCTTGGGCGGGGGAAGAACGAGCGGCTTGGGCGGTTTTTCCACGGTGGCCGCGGGCGGCTCGGTGGGACGCGGGCGCGGTTTGGGCCGGACCGGCTCG
>CAYQMP010000041.1:0-9218 GCA_964418615.1 uncultured Chthoniobacter sp.
CATGCAGATGCTGAGCGTGGAAGACGCGCCCATGATGGTCGTCTACGGGCGCGAGTGGGGATCGTTCACCTGGGACGGTTTAGAAGTCCTCGATGGGCGGCTCCCGCGCGACGCGGACGAGCCGGCCGCGGTCCTCGGAAAACTCGCGGCCGAGGTCATGGGCAAGAAAGTCGGCGATCCGCTGCAAATCGAGGCCGGTGAATTCACCGTGGTCGGCATCGTCGACGGGTCTTCCGTGTTGGAAAACGGAGCGGTCAATTTGGCCCTGCCGCGTTTCCAAGAGGCCTCCGGTTACGAGGAGCGCGCCAACTTCGTCAACATCAGGGTCGAAAAAGGCACCGATATCGAGGCCCTCTGCCGCGCCATCGAGGCGCGGCATCCCGGCCTGCGCGCCGTGGCCACCGGTGAAGTGGTCGGCACCAGCCAGGGGTTCCGCATGGCACGGGCCATGAGTTGGAGCACATCGCTTCTCGCCATCATCGTCGGCATTCTCGGCGTGATGAACACCATGCTGATGAGCGTCTTCGAGCGCAAACACGAGATCGGTGTTCTCCTCGCGCTCGGCTGGCAACGCGCGCGGATCATGGCGCTCATCCTTTGCGAATCCGCCACCATGGGTCTGCTCGGCGGCATCGTCGGCCTGATCCTCGGCGCCGCCGTGCTTGCCGTGCTGGCGACCACGCCTTACGTCCGCGGCTTCCTCGAACCCGACCTCGGTTGGGGCCTCGCCCTGCGCGCCGTGCTCATCGCCATGGTCGTCGGCGTGGTCAGCGGACTGTATCCCGCGTGGCGCAGTTCGCGGCTTTCGCCCAGCTTGGCGCTTCAGGGTTGACCCCCGGACCGCGCAGTCGTTCAGTGCGTCAATCATGCATCAGATCCTCCTTTTCCTGACGCTCCTGCTCGCCGTCGGACAAACCGCTCGCGCCGCCGAATGGACCGCGCCGAAGCTGGCCGGCACCATGGCCGCGGCGGTGGAAGACGGCGATGCCACGGCGCGCGTGAAAATGACCTCGCCGGAAACCGGTGTCCTGCAGGTGCGGATCAAGTCACGCCGCGCCGCGGGAAACGCAGCCACGACCTACGAAATTCTCTGGCCGAAGGAACGCCAAGGCGAAGGGTTCACGCTCCGGCAATCCGGCGGCGGCACGCTCAAGGCACCCGACGGCACCACCCGCAAACTGGACGAGGCCGACCTCGGCGGATCCGTCTTCGGCACGGCGCTGGCTTACGCGGATGTGATCGAAAATTTCTTCCGTTGGGACAGGCAAGTGCTGGCCGGCACGGAAACGGTCGGCAAAACGGAATGCGTCATCCTCGAATCGCGTCCGGGCGCCAAAGACGGGAGCATCTACGGCAAAGTGCGCAGCTGGATCGACCCGCGGCGGATGGTCACCATGCGTGTGGAAAAATATGACAAATCCGGACGCCTCGCACGCCGCATCGAGACCACGCAGGTGGCCAAGGATGACACCGGGAGAAGCGTGCCGGCCGGAATGACCGTGCAAGCCGGCGGCAAAACCACCGAGATCGACGGCGCCAATATCCGTCACGACGTCACGCTCTCGGACGCCGACTTCGCGTTCTGACCCCGCCGCGCCTACGCGCTTTTCCGGAAAACTTCGACGTCGAAAATGTTGGCCGAGTGGTGGCGTCCGGCCGGGACAAATCCGGAGGAGGCCAGCAGGCGTTGCATTTCCGTCCGCCCGCGGTAGCGGAATTTTTTGCCGAACACTTCCATGATCCTCACCGCGGCCAGCAACCGGAAGGTGTTGGTGACCAGGGCGCCGCCGGGGGCGGTCATGGCGGCGATGTGACGCACAAGATCCTCGGCGTGCGGCGGCCCCTGCGGGGCGGGCTGGCCGTGGTGCTGTTCGGTCGTGGTGAAAGTGTGTCCGGGAAAATATTCCAGAATCCCCATGACGGTGATCACGTCGTGGGGGGCGTCCTCCCCGGGGGCCAACAGATCCTCGGCGACCGTGCGCACGCGCCCGGACTCGAGCAGGGGCCGGGTCGACTCGAGCTTGCCCAACAGGCGCGCGGCTTTGGCCACGTTGGCCTCCTCACGGTCGGAAATGGTCGCGGTGATGCGCGCCGGGTCATGCCCCTCGCGCAGCAGACGGTCGAGGACCAGCACCATGCTCAATCCGGTTCCGGCGGCCACGGCCTTCAGGCGGACGGCCTCGCCCCGCGCGAGCCTTTCCGAGGCCAAGTCATGGTGGCAACGCGTCTCCCAGAAAAACCGCCACTGCACATCGCGGGCCTGGACGGAATCGAGGATGATGTGATCCCAGAGGCCGGCGCGACGCCGGATCTCCGGGACCAGCATCATGTAGAGCGCGTTCATCGGATCCCCGCCCTCGACGAAATCCTGCGTGTCGGCACGGGAGGACTCGAGGAGGGTGGCGGCATAAGGATGCCCCGAGCGCTCGAGGATGCGGTTGCGGAAGACGAGCATGGGATGCCCGTCGGGTCCGGGGCGCGTTTCGGTCCGCGTGGTGCCGCGCATGAGATGCCAGACCATGCGGGCCAGGCCGCGGCGCAGGATGTTGGACGGCTGCGGCGGCGGGGCTTCGAAAACCCGCGCGCTCAAGCCGGCCACGACGGCGCGCGCGGTTTCTTCGTGATCCTCGGCGTAGAGCGCCTTGACCGCATCCATGGTGGAAAGGGGTTCGCGCAAAACAGCGTCTTCGGTCGGCATAGTCACGGGATGCTCAGCGTCCGATGTGATCCAAGAGGATGCGTTTGATTTCGGCCATGGCCAGCGGATGGAGATGGGTCCAGTGCCCGGCCGGGATGACGCGTTCACTTTCCGCCCCCTTGATGTGGCTGCTCCAGTAAGGCACAAGCCCGTCGTGGCTGAACGGTTCGGTGCGGTCGAGGAAGCCGCCGCGTCCGCGGTCGCCGATGATCGAATGGTAAGGGATGCCGGGGTGGACGGGCAACTCGGCCACGGCACTGACGAAAAGGTTGTCCGGATCGAGGAGTTGCAAGCTGTTGGGCAGGTGGCCGCGGCTGCGTTTCAGCGCCTCGGGCCGGAGATGCGGGCGCAACTCCGCGAAAATGCCCTCGTCATCGAGCGGGCTGCCGATGACCGAGGTTCCGAGATCGGCCCAGAAGCCGCGGGCGCGATGGCTTCCGCGGTGCGAGGCGGAAATGAAAACGGCCCGCGAGATGCCAGGTGTGGCGCGGAAGATGAGGGAGTCGGTGACAATGCGCCTGTTTTTTTCGGTGAGCGGGACTTCGGATGGCGGCTTGGCAAAGTAGGTATTCCAAAGCTTGTCCCCGCTGTCGGTGACAAGCAGGCGCGCGATCATCCCGCCCATGCTGTGCCCGACAACAACGATATCCTTGCATCCCGGATGGCGGCGGCGGATGGCCGCGATCTGCTCGCGCAGCTTGGCGGCGGCGAAATTGTAGGGCAGTCCCGACGGGTAAGCGTAGAACCAGAACTGGAAATTCTCGCGAATCGCGGGGTCGGAGCGGAGGAACTCGAAGACCGGCGCCCACGTGGCCGGCGAATTGGTCAGGCCGTGGATGAAAAGAACCGGCACCTTGCGCGGGCTGTAAGGCTGCAGGCGGGCCAAGCGGGCTTTGTCGGAAACTTTTTGCGGACGCAGGAAGCCGCCGAGTTCGCGGTGCCGCACGTTCAACTCCGCCAACCCGAGTTCCATCGGAGCCTGGTAGTCGCCGGCCAGCGGGTAGGTTCGCCCGTCGAGAACGACCGTCTCGCGATCAAGCGGATCAAAAAGCAGCAACTCGGCTTGGCGGCCCCGGAAGCGGAGCAGGGCGGTGAGGCCGTAGTAAATCTGGTTGCCCTGCGCGAAACGATCGATGGCCACATAGTCCAGTTCCCGCCCGGCCACGACGATGGGTGCGCCGAGCCCCGCCTTGGTCACGCGGTCGCCCACCGCCGTGCCGAAAAAGCGGTAGCGGTCGGCCGGGAGATAGCTGAATCGGGAGGGATGGTATTCACGCTGGCGGAAAGGCGGGACGCCGCGCAGGGACCACGAGCGTCCGTCCGCGGCGGGAATCTCGACGGATTGGTCCCACGGCGCGACGCGGGCGGCACTCATGGCATCGATGACGCGGGCCACGGCGAAATTGTAATCGCTCTGGAGCAGTTCGTCGTGTGGATCGGCGGCCAGCGCGCGGCGGGCGGCATCGGCGGCATCGAGGTAGCCCGCGAGTTGCTCGAGCGGGCGGGAGGCCAGCTTCTCCTGAGCCTGCGCCAGCGACTTCTGGTTGGCCGTGACGGCCAAGGAAACGGTATCGCGCACCTCCCGCACCTTGGCGTATTGCACGCACCCGGCCACGGTAAGGAGCGCCGCCAAAGCGATGACTGTGGGCGCAAGCTTCACCTGACGCCAAATTAAATCTCCGCGGGGACGAGTTCAATCACCGGACGCGGCAACGCCGAGCAAACCGTCTTTGATAGAGGCCTGCAGCGGACGCCCGATCCAGAGACGCAACATGACGTGATAGAACTCATGCCCTGCGATCGTGCCAACCGGGCGTCCGTCCAAACCGAGCACGGTGCCTTGGCCCGGAACATAGTCGATGGTGATGACGCGCCCCGCTTTTATGTCGCCCCCCTTCTCGAGGTGGCCGATGTATTCGGCCAGTTCGCGGGCAAAAGTTTCCTTCTCCGCGGGCGTGAGGTTCTGGTCGATGTTTTCCCGGACCGTGTCGACAAAGTCCTGCTTGTCGACCGCGCGCAGCATGTTCATGTGCACCCGCTTGGGCCCGCGATCGGTGCGCATGACAGCATCGGCATCCGCAGCGCGTTGCTCGAGGAACAAGCCGACATCGTAGACCCGGAATCCCCAGACCCTGCGGGTGGCTTTTCCGTTGAGCACGAGTTCGCGTCCGCCGACTTCGACGGTGGGCGGCATGGACGGCGTCTGCGCATTGAGGCGGCAGGCGCCCGCGCCGAGGAGAACAACGGCGCAGAGAACAAGGCCAGGTCTCATTTCAAGGTGCTTCCGGCAAAGCTCCGGGGAAGACGGGTTCCAATTTGTCGCTCTTCACCCAACCATCCACGCCGACCGGCAAACGGACCAGCGACCAGTCGTCGCGCGAGGCGATGACGCGGACGACCTGGGTTTTGGTCAGATCGGCCATCTTCTGCGCATTGGCGCTCGGCGCACTGAGGGCCTCGGTGGCTTCGGTCACCATGGCGGTGCGGGCCAAAGCAATGCGCGAATCGCCCGCCCAGGACACAGCGACCGCCGAGGCGCCGAGCAGGGCGAGGAACACACCGAGGACGACCAGTCCGCGATGACGTCCCGCCGAGAAGAGAGCAAAGACAACAAGGAGCAATCCGGCCCAGAAAAGCAAACTGCCGAGGAGCACGAGGAGGTCGAAGGAGATGTATTGGCCGACGATTTCGGCAAACCCCATTCCGGGTGCCGGCACGCCGAGTTCGCCGAGCACATGCTCGAGGCTGCTGCGTGCCGCGGTGTTCGACGGATCGAGGGCCAAGGCGCGGCGGTAGTTGATCGCCGCGGGGACGACGCGGCCCAAACGATAGTCGGTATGGCCGAGATTGAGAAACACCGCGGGGTCGAGCGAGCCGCCGGCCACGAGCTTTTCGTAGGCGCGGCGTGCCGCCTCGTAATCGCCCTCGGCATAAGCGCGCAAGCCGTCCTCGAAGGAGTCGGGTTCGGCCGCGGTCTCTTGGGCGACGACCGGCACAGCGGTGACGAACAGGGCGAGGAGGAGAAAAATCTTAGGCATGGTTCGAGGCAAATTTGTCGAGCACGGCGGACAATCGCCGGCGCTCGGAAGGATCGAGCGCGTCGACGGCACTTCCTCCGTATTTCAGTTCGTCGCGGCGAGCGAGCATGGATTGCAGATCATTTCGCTCCGCGGCATCCGGCACGCGACGCGCCAACGCCTCTTCGGGATCAACGAGGGCAACCGGCTTGCCGTCGAGCAAGGCAAGCCGGGCCTGCACGAATTGCGCGGCGGCGGCATAGAAGTCCGCCGGGGCGGACGCCTTCTGGTAGGCCGCCTTGGCTTCGCGCAGGACCGCTTCGGTCTCCGCGGTGAGCGCGCTCTTGCGCGCGCGACGGCGCTGCCAGAGGAGATAAGGAATCGAACAGATCAAGGCGAAGAGCAGTGCGAGGTTGATCCAATGGAAGGACGGCTGCAGCAACCGCGGAACAAAACCCTGCCCGCCGCCGGCCAAGGCCGGTGCCGGGGCGGCAATGTCGTCGGGCACTCCGGGCGCCGCGGAGGAGCCACTGTCCGCACCGGCTTGCGCGGTGGCCGAAGCATCGTCGGCTCCGGCCCCGCCGCCCGCCGCGGTGACGGCCTGCGGGTCCGCTTTGAGGGTGAAATATTTTTTCTTTTGCGGGTCGAAGTAAGAGAACTCCGCACCCGGCGTCACCGTCTGGTCGCGGCGCGCGACCATGCTGATCTCGAAGGTCTTGGTTCCCCCGTAGCCGATGGCGTCGGCAGCGGTGAACGTATCCTTCGGTGCGTAGACACGCCAACCGTCCTCGCCGGTCAGGGTCGGAGCGGTGATGGCCTCGAAGTTGCCGCGACCTTCGACGGCGAGAGCCAAGGTGACCGGTTCGCCGGCCGCTGCTTGGGATGGCGCGGCCGAGGCATCGAGGCTGAATTGCCCGATGGCGCCGGCAAAGTTGGCCGGACGTCCCTCGCGCGGTAGCGCTTCAACTTGAAGCGTGCGCGGCTCGGTGCGGGCTTGGATGGTTTCCGCCCGCCCGATGCCGGGCATGGGGAAATTGCGGAAGAACTGGTCGAAAAAAGGATCCATGCCGGGCATTGATCCCTGCATGACCATGCGACCTTCCATCACGGCGGCAGGGATTTCGATTTCCCCGGGTTTGACCGGTGTGATCGCGCTGCGGAAGGTGACCACATTGTAGGGAATGTCGCCGATGATCTGCTCGGTCTGCTCGGGTTCGGTCAGCGGCGCGGCGGTGAAACCATCGCCACCGAAGCTCGGCGGTTGCAGGTTGTCGAAGGCGATGTCGGCGCGGTAGTGGAAGCGCAACTCGACCGGCACAACCTCCCCGGCGTAGGCCGATTTGCTGCCCATGATGATCTCGCCGAAGTAAGGAGCGGGTTCGCCGTCGGGCGTGAGCGGCGGGGTGCGGCCTTGCGAGGTTTGCGGCGTGCTTGGCTGACGTGAACGTTGCTGCTGCGGCGGAAGTTGCTGCGGCTGGCCGGGGGAGAAGGGCGGCGGAATGACCTGACGCACGGGCGGCGGCTGCGCCGGTGGAACCGATCCGCCCGGACCGGTCACGGTCAGCTGCGCGGGCTGGGTGCGGATCTGGCGGCCACCCGCGCTGACCGCGAAGCCCGGGATGGTGAAGCGCCCGGGTTGGTTGGGGATGACGGTGTAGCGAAATTCGTAAACGGTGGCCGCATCGCGCTGCGTGCCTTGTCCGCCGAAGACGAACGACTGGCGGCTTTGCGAACTGACGCCATTGAAGCGGATGTCGAGGCCGGCTACCGCGATGCGCGGGCGGGGCATATCACGCGGTTGCTCGGTGTTGACGAAGCGGTAAACGAGCATGACCGGTTCGCCGACGCGCGCGGTGTTCGAACTGAGGATCGTCGTGACCTCGGCCACGGCCGAAGCCGCGCCGAGCGCAAGCAGCACGGCAGCCCACAGCATCAGGCGGCGCGACAGATCGGTCATTCCGGACATCCTACCAATCCCTTGAGACATCCTGAAAGGCCCGACGTTCGAGAAGATCGACCTTCTCCTCCTCGCCTTGCAAGGCGCGCAGCAGGGCACGGGCCTGACCTTCGCTCATCCGGCCGTCTTCCGTGGGTTCGTCGGAGTAAGCCATCCCCTCCTCGCCTTCTCCATCCTGCTCACCCGCCGTGCCGCGCAATTCGCCTTCTTTTTTCGGACCGGACGGTGTGGGCACCGGAGCGGGCCGGTCACCCGGTTGGCCTCCGGCTTGGTTGGGCCGTCCTCCATCCTGTCCGTTCGGCGATCCCTCCTGCCGTTGGCCATCGCCACCTTCGGCGCCGTCCTTGTTTTGTTCGTCTCCGTCTTGTTGCTCCTGCTCGCCGCCTTGGCCGTCCTGTTTCTGTTCGTCCTTTTTATCCGCAGCATCTTTCTCCTGCTCGCCTTCGCCTTGGGAGCCGGTCTGTTCCTCTTTTTGCTCGTCCCCTTGCTGCCCATCTTTCTTCTTCTCGTCCTGCTGACCGCCGCCCTGCTGTTGCTGGTCCTTCTCCCCGCCCTGGCCGTCCTGTTTCTGTTCGTCCTTGGACTCACCTTGTTGCTCCTTTTTGTCCTTGCCGCCCTCGCCTGAAGGCTCTTTTTGCTGCTGACCTCCCTGCTGGTCCTGCTGCTGCTCGTCTTTGCCCCCACCCTGCTGTTGCTGGTCCTTGTCGCCCTGCTGCTGGTCCTGCTTTTGGTCCTGCTGACCGCCGCCCTGCTGTTGCTGGTCCTTTTGCTGATCCTGCTGTTGTTGCTGATCTTGCTTTTGCTGGTCCTGTTTTTCTTCCTGCTGTTGTTCTTTCTCAAGCTGCTCGAGCAATTGCTCGACGCGCTCCTTGTTTTCGCGGGCCTCGGTGTAGTCGGGACGCGTTTTCAGCGCGGCCTCGTATTGCGCGATGGCATCCTTCCAGTCGGAAACCTTCTTCTCTTTGTCCTCTTGCCCCTCGCCTTGGCGGAAGAGGGTGTTGCCCAAGTTGAACTCCGCGGCGGAACGCAGCGCGGGATCCTCCGCCAGCATGGCTTTGGAAAAATACTGCGAGGCTTTGGCATAATCCTGCAAACGGTAGGCGGCTGTTCCGGCGTTGAGCTGGAGATTCGGGGCGTCCGGCTCCATCTGCAGTCGCTTTTCGAATTCCTGCCGGGCCTGCTCGTAGTTCCCCTGCTCGTAAGCGGAAAGACCCGACGCCTGGGCCGGAAGCATTCCGACCAACCACAGCGCGGCGGCCGCGGCGCCGAGCGGCACGCGGCGGCGCTCGCCGACCAGTGCCTGCAACACAAGCAGGGCAATGGCTGCACCAAGCGGCCATTGGTAGCGCTCGATGGGGCGGCGCGAACTCTCCATGTTGATGTCCGTCTCGGCCATCTTGCCAATGCCCTCGGTGGCCAGGAGCCGCGCGGCATTTTCGTCCAGCGGCGTGTAGAAACCTCCGGTCTCCTCCGCGATTTCCGTCATCCGGGCGGCGTCGAGTTTGGACTGCACAACTTTGCCCGCCGGATCGCGGACGAATTCCCC
>CAYQMP010000042.1:0-9203 GCA_964418615.1 uncultured Chthoniobacter sp.
GTGCTGCGCGATTATTTGGGCCGCCGCGTGGTGCAGAGTCCGGATGATCCGAATGGCTTGCTGGTCATTCCGCCCGGGCTGCCGTTGCCCGCCGATGCCAGCGGGCGTCCGCTCCCGACCGCGGCGGACAAGCTGGAAGGGGCGCGGGTGCCGCCGCACATCCTGCAGGTGCTCCTGCCCGATGACTACACGCCTCAGGAAGGTGCCGTGGCTCTGCGGGCCAAGGAAGAGTTTCTGGCCGGACTCCTGGCCGATCCGGAGTTTTTGCGCGAATTTTTCCGCCAGTTGAAGCCCGACGATTTTCCTCCCGTTGCCTTGACGCGTCTCGAGCAGCTTTACACCGCGCATGCCAACAAGCTGCCGGAATACCGTTCGTTGGCACTGGCTTACGCGCTGGTTTACGATCAGCGTCCTCCGGCCCACTGGCCGCACCATCAGGTCGCGCCGGAAGCCGTTCCGGCGATGGACGAGTCGCTGGCCGACCGCTTCGGTTTCTACGTTCAGCGCAATGACGCGCGCAAACTCGATTACGACCTGCGGCGTCTGACCGCGGAGGAGTTGAAGTTCGTTATAGACGCCCCGGTGCCGCGTTCCGAGTTGGAGTGGGCGGCCAAAAACGTGAAATTCGGGCGCAGTCAGTTCGACCGGGCGTTCAGCATGGTCGATTACGACGAGCGGCGGGCGGAGCGCGGGGACTTCGTCTGGAACAAGGGCCGCTACCTGCTCGGCAACATCGAACTGTGGGGCGGGATTTGCACCGACCAGGCCTATTTCGCCAGCTTGGCCGGCAAGGCGCGCGGGATCCCGACGCTCTACTTCGCGGGGCAGGGCACCGACGGCGGCCATGCCTGGTTCGGCTACCTGCGCGGCCCCGACAAATGGGAGCTCGATGCGGGGAGATTCCTCAACCAGAACTACACGGTCGGTCAGGCGCTCGATCCGCAGACGTGGCTGCCGATCACCGACCATGAATTGGTCCAATTCTCCGGCCGGGCGGCGCGCCAGCCGAAAGTCGACGCGGCGCTCGGTGATCTGGCCATGGCCGAGATGTTCGCCAAACGGGGCAACCACGAAGCGCAGCTGGCCGCGGCTTCCAGCGCGGTTTATCTCGCCCCGCAAATGGTCGCCGCGTGGGAGGCGGAGGAGGAGGCCCTGCGCGCCACTGGGGATCAAGCTGCGCTGCGCGAACTTTACGCCAAGGCGATCGAAAATTTCAGCCGCGAGAACGACATCAAGGTCCGCTACCAGACGCGACTGGCCGATTTGGAGCGCGACGGCGGCGACCTGCGCGTGGCCGAGCGATTGGAGAACCGCATGATCGCGGACAACCGGCGCCAACGCACCGATCTGAGCACCGCGGCGGCCGCGGTGTCGCTCACGCGGCTCGTCGAAAGCGGAGATTATGACAAAGCGATGCGGGAATACCGCTCGCTGGCCCGCAAACTGGCCGGACCGGGTGGCGGGAATTTCTTCTACGATGTGGTCCGGCCCATGGTGCGCCAGTTGCGCGCCGCCGGACGCGACAAGGACGCCGCGGCGGTGCTCAAGCAAGCGCGGCGGGAGATGGGGTTCGAGCCGGGAAGCATCCTCGACCGGGAGTTCGGCAAGCTCGAGGCGGATCAGTAGTGGATCTTGTCCGGCTTGGCTTCGTAGCGCCGCCAGAGATCGAGCATTTCGTCCCGCAGGCAGTGCGCGGCAGGGACAAGGCGTTGGTGGATCGGCTTGGCCAGATCGTCATAGATCGGCTTGTCGTCAAATTGGCCGTAGCGCAGCGCGTCCTCGATGGTCGAAGCATAGACCACGCGGTCGAGGCGCGCCCAGAAGATGGCGCCGGCGCACATCGGGCACGGTTCGCCGGTCGTGTAGAGGGTGCAGCCGGTGAGGTCGAATGTGCCGAGCTTTTTCGCGGCGGCGCGGATGGCCTCCATTTCGCCGTGCCATGTGGGATCGTTCTCCGAGACCACGTGGTTGGACCCCTCGGCGATGACCTCGCCGTCTTTGACGATGACGCAGCCGAAAGGTCCGCCGGTGCAGTCGACCAAGGCGGCTTTTTCGCCCAGCGCGATGGCCAGGCGCATGAACCGCTCGTCTTCCGCGGTCGGCTGGCGAGGGTCGGTCATGGCGCGGAGGAGGCGCGGACCGCCTCCTTTTCACGGTCGCGTTTGTCTTCCAGTCGCCGGATTTCGTCGGACAACTGGCGTTGGAGCTTGGCCACTTCGTCGGGTTGACCGGACGCCTCCGCCTTGGCCATTTCGCCGCGGAGGAGAAGTTCCTTCGCCGCGATGTCCGCTTTGCATTTGGTCTCCAGATCGGCGATGCGTGCTTTTTGATCCGGGGTGAGTTCGACCCCGGGGTTGGCGGCCTCGAGGCGTTCCATGGCGAGTTCGTAGGCGGATTTCATGGTGCAGCCGGTTGGCAGGAGGAGCGGATTTCCGTTAGAACTACCCGATGCCCATTCGTTTGTTGAGCACGGATTTCGACGGCACGCTCATCGGCCACGAGCCGGATGCGCGCACGGCGGCTTCGCTTGCCGGGGCGCTGTCCGATCTGCGTGCGGCCGGCGCCGTTTGGGCGGTGAATACCGGGCGGCAACTCTGGTTCGCGCTGGAAGGACTGGAACATGCCCACCTGCCGCACGATCCGGACTATGTGCTGACCAGCGAGAAGGATATTTTTCGCCGGGTCGAGGAGGGGAACTGGGAAGCATTCGGGGACTGGAATGCGCGGATGGAGGAAAGGACCACGGATTTGTTCGGTCGGGCGCGCCATGTGCTCGATGCGATCGGCGAGATGGTGGCGCGCGAGGATGGCTTGGAAATTCTTTACGAGAATGGCCGCATCGCGGGGCTGATGACGGCGGATGCGGCGACCATGGATACGGTCGCAGCGCGGATCGTCGAAGCGGCCGCGGATGTCCCGGAGTTCTCCTTCAACCGCAACGACGTGTGGATGCGCTTCGCCCACCGGGAGATCCACAAAGGTTCCTCGCTCGCCGAGCTGGCGCGGTTACTTGGCATACCGCGCGAAGGGGTCCTCGCCATCGGCGACCACCACAATGACATCCCCATGCTCGATGGCTCGTCGGCCGGCATGGTGGCCTGTCCGGCCAATGCGGTGGACGAGGTCAAACGTCTGGTCCGCGCCCAAGGTGGCTATGTTTCCCCGCAGGCGTGGGGCGAGGGGGTGGCGGATGCCATCCGCCATTTCAGCGGGCTCAGCGAATCAGGCCCCACTGGCCGAGGAACGGCCAATAAACGACCAAGCCGCGCCCGACGACGTTGAGTTCGGGCACCGGGCCGAAGAAGCGGCTGTCGCTGCTGTGGTAGCTGTTGTCACCCAGCGCGAAGTAGGTGGCACGGGGAACGCTGTATTCGTCGGTCGGCGAGCCGAGGATGGGGAAGGCGCCGCCGCCCGCGCTCGTGTTGGAATAGCCATTGTATCCGTTTTCGCAGGACATGACGCGCAGGAAGACGGGGAGATCGGGGACTTCCCCGTTGATGTAGAGCTTCGGCGGGGTGATGCGCAGGGTTTGTCCGCCCAAGCCGGCGAGCCGCTTGATGTAATATTGCGAGCCCATGCCGGGGGCGATGCTCGCCTCGATGCGGCGGATGCCGGTGGTGCGGAAAACGAAGACGTCGCCGAGCGCGGGGCGGATGAAGTTGTAGGAGACCTTGTCGACAAAAAGCTGGTCGCCGGCATCGGCATGGCCGCGGACCACGGGCTGGCCGGCGGTGAGCGGGCGGCCGGGATAAATTTTGAAGTCGCGACGGACCACGTCCATCGGCGCCGGCACGCTGTAGGTGCGGGTGCGGGTGATGATTTCGGTCGAGGTGAAAAAGTGGAAGCGGTTCACTTCGCGCAGTCCGATCACCGTGTCGTCATCCTGCGCGGTGACATCGATGTAGGTCCGGCCGCGCAGGACGAATTCCGCGGCGCGCAGCAGCGGGTTGGGCGGGGGATCGACGGTGGGCGTTCCGGTCACCCCGTAGAGGGTCGGCTGCATCGAGCCGGTGGGGATTTTGAAAGGTTGCAGGAAGTAAGCGCGCACGCCGAGGGCGATGACCAGCGCGACGAGCACGACTTCGGTGTTTTCGCGCAGTCCGGCCAGCGGCGGCCGGGGCGCGGCTTGGTCGAAAAGCTCGTGCAGGGCGGTGGTCGCCTTTTCGATGCCGTTGCGCTCCTTTTTGCGCAGGGCGACCTGCAGTTTGGCGATGCCCTCGTGGAGGGAGATGATCTGCTTTTCGGGAAGAATATCGCGCCGGTAGCGCAGGAGTTTGCGGGCGGCGCGAAGCACGAGCTTGGCCTCCTTGCGGTAGCGTGGGGTGAAGAAAAGCATGTCCGGCGGAACGGGCTGGAGTCTCGGGCGTGCCGCGGCAAAAGGCAATGCCGTGCAAGCGAGCCGGCTGGGCAGAAGCGGTCCGAGCGTCTTTAATGCCGGCATGAAATTGCACCGCCGGATTTCCCTCGACCTTCCGTTGCTTGTTGTCGCGCTGGAAGAAGAGGCGCAGCACCTCCACGTTTCCGAGTTGCCCGTGCTCGTCACCGGGGTGGGCAAAGTCTGCGCGGCCTCGGCCTTGTCCGCCGTGCTGGCGCGCCAACGGCCCTCGCGTTTGATCAACCTCGGCACGGCCGGCGCCCTGCGCGACGACTTGCACGGCACTCAGGTCGTGGGGCGCCTGGTGCAGCATGATTTCAACGACGAGGCCGTTTTCGGTCTGACCGGCCAACGCTTCGGAGCGCCGATCGAGCTGGGAACGGGCGGTGCCGTTCTGGCCTCCGGTGATCTCTTCGTCGACAGCGGTCCGGAGCGCACGCGTTTGGCCGCCTTGGCCGATCTTGTCGACATGGAGGGTTACGCCGTGGCCAAAGTGGCCGGCGATTTCGGCTTGGATGTCACCGTGGTCAAGCAGGTGAGTGACCGGGCCGGAGAGGGAGCGGGTCGCAGCTGGCGGGAGGCCGTCGATGAATGTGCTCACCGGCTCGGGGAGTGGGTCCATCGTGAAGTGCTGGGTGCTTGACGCCGCGTGCTGTGGCAAGGACGTTCGGACACCATGAATATCGACGCTTACACCCGGATCGTTCTCACCGTTATCGCCGGCTGCCTTCTCTACATGGTGGCCAAAGACCTCACGTTCGTGCCCGAGGCGCGGGCGCAAGAGACGGTCGCCGTCACTCCGGTCAACATCGTGCAAATCGCCGGCTCCCCGGTCTCGGCCCCGCGCGACAGCAACTTCGAGGTCTCCTTGCCCGTTCGCGTGCTGGAGAACTGAAATGGCTTCCGCAGCGCCCGACATCCTGCGGGCCCGCGGGGACTTTCCCATCCTCGGACTCGAGGTCAACGGGCGCCCGCTCGTCTACCTCGACAACGCGGCCACCTCGCAAAAGCCGCGTGCCGTGCTCGAGGCCGTGGAGGACTATTACGCGGGAAAGAACGGCAACATCCACCGCGGGGTCCATTATCTCAGCCAAGCTGCGACCGACGCCTATGACCGCGCGCGTGAGCG
The DNA here is from genome assembly GCA_964418615.1 of uncultured Chthoniobacter sp. GTDB lineage: Bacteria > Verrucomicrobiota > Verrucomicrobiia > Chthoniobacterales > JACTMZ01 > JACTMZ01. The sequence continues at coordinate 5,505 of CAYQMP010000042.1, forward strand.
GGTGGCCCGCTTCATCGGAGCTGCGAGCCCGCGCGAGATCGTCTTCGTGCGCGGAGCCACGGAGGCAATCAATCTCGTGGCCAGCGGCCTCGCCGCCACGTGGCTCGGACCCGGCGATGAAATCCTCCTCACGCGCATGGAGCACCACGCCAACATCGTGCCGTGGCAGATCGCCGCGGAAAAAAGCGGCGCGCGTGTTGTCGTCGCCGAGGTGACTCCGGAGGGGACGCTGGATTTGGCGGATTTCCACGCCAAGCTGGGTCCGCGCACCAAAGTGGTCGGCCTGGTCCATGCCTCCAATGCCCTGGGCACGATCAATCCCGTGGAGGAAATCATACGCCGCGCCCACGGCTTCGGTGCCGCGGTGTTGATCGACGGGTGCCAATCGGTCCCGCATTTCCCGGTCGATGTGCAGCAACTCGGGTGCGATTTTTTTGTCTTTTCCGGACACAAGGTCTGCGCTCCGACCGGCATCGGCGTGCTCTACGGCAAACTCGATTGGCTCGAGCGCCTGCCGCCTTACCAGACCGGCGGGGACATGATCGGTCGCGTTTCCTTCGAGGAAGGAACGACCTTCCGCCAGCCTCCCGAGAAATTCGAAGCCGGCACGCCGGATATCGCCGGGGTGATCGGACTGGCCGCGGCGATCGAGTATCTCGAAGGCCTCGGGGCAGGGGAAATCGCCGCGGCGGAGCGGGCGCTTTGGCAACGGGCCACGGCGGGATTGCGGGAAGTTCCGGGAGTGAAAATTTACGGAGACGTTGCCGAGAAGGTCCCGGTTGTTTCATTCACTTTGGATGGTGCGCACCCGCACGACATCGGGACGATCCTCGACCATGACGGCATCGCGATCCGTGCCGGACACCATTGCGCGCAGCCGTTGATGAAACATTACGGCATTCCCGGGACGGCGAGGGCCTCCTTTGCTTTCTACAACACTCCGGACGAGGCCGATGCGCTCGTTGCCTCCGTGCGGAAAATAGCCAAGATGTTTGCCTGATGTCCGAGCTGACCGACCTCTACCAGGAGATTATTCTCGACCACAACAAGCGTCCGCGGAACTACCGCGAAATTCCCGGTTGCACCTGCCAAGCGGAGGGGCACAACCCTCTTTGCGGGGATGAGGTGAAGGTTTTCGTGCAAATGGACGATGGGAAACTTTCCGATGTCGCCTTCCAGGGACAGGGATGCGCCATCTCGCGCGCTTCGGCTTCGATGATGACCGGAAAAACCAAGGGCCGGACGGCGGACGAGGCACGGGTCCTGTCCGGTCAAGTCCGCGACATGCTGATCGGGCCCGAGGCGGAACCGCCCGGTGAGCTGGGCGACTTGGCCGCTTTGTCCGGGGTGCGCAAATTTCCGGCCCGCATCAAATGCGCCATGCTTCCGTGGCATGCCTTGGAAGCCGCGTTGGAAGGCAAATCCTCGGCAAGCACGGAATGATGCGGCTGCGGTCTTTACGCGGGACGTGTCGCGCGGTAGGCAAGGGTGGATGCAGGTTTACACTTCCGAGTGCGTGCTCGAAAGCCGCGCCACCCTTGGCGAGGGGGCTTGTTGGTTTGCCGAAGAGCAGCGGCTCTACTGGGTCGACATCCTCCGATGCGAGGTGCACCGGTTCGATCCGGTCACGGGCAAGGACGAGGTGCGCACGACGCCCTGCCATGTTTCCCTCGTGCAGCCGACAACCCGCGGCGACCTCGTTCTCGGGACGCGCGACGGCATCGCGCGGATGGACTTCGACAGCGGCAAGTTCGTCCTGCTCTGCGATCCGGAAGCGGACATTCCCGGCAACCGCTTCAATGACGGCAAGCCGGACCCTCGGGGCAGACTTTTTGCCGGATCGATTGCCTACGATGGTTCGGACAAAAAGGCGGCCCTTTGGCGCATCGAGCCGGATCTCACTTTCACCAAGCTGATCGACCGGGCGGGAAATTCCAACGGTCTCGGATGGTCCCCGGACCGGAAGATGTTTTATTGGACGGATACCAAGACGAGCAGTGTCTTTGCTTTCGACTACGACGCGGCAACCGGAAATATCGCCAACCGCCGCGTGGTGGTCGAAGTGGACAAGGCGATCGGCCGACCGGACGGCATGACAGTCGACGCCGAGGGCTTTCTTTGGACGGCACTCTGGGCTGGCCATGGGGTGGCGCGGTGGAATCCGGCCAACGGCGAGATGGTGGCCAAGGTCGAGTGTCCGGCGCTCAATGTCACCTGTCCCAGCTTCGGCGGACCGCACCTTGACGTTCTCTATTTCACCACGGCGCAAAAAGGGCGCGACGAGGCGGAGGCTTCGCCCGAGCCGGAGGCGGGCAATCTGTTTGCGGCGAAAGTCGGTGTGAAAGGACTTCCCGGGTTCGCCTTCGCGGGTTAGCGGTTGTTTTGCGCTTCGCCGGTCATCGGCACGAAGCGGACGGGGAGCACGGACTGCTTTTCGATTTTGCCGCCTTCTTTGCGCAGAAGGACAAGTTCCTGGCTCATGCCGCCGCCCACCGGAATGATCATGCGCCCGCCCTCTTTGAGTTGGGCGACGAGGTCGGGCGGAATTTTGTCCGGCGCGCAGGTCACGATGATGGCATCGAACGGGGCATGCTCCGGCCAGCCGCGGTAGCCGTCACCGTGTTTGACGTGCGCATTGTCATAGCCGAGACGTTGCAATGTCTGGCCCGCCATTTCGGCGAGGGGCTCGACGATTTCGACGGTGTAAACATCGGCGCCCATCTCGGCGAGGATGGCGGCCTGGTATCCGGAGCCCGCGCCGATTTCCAAAATCTTCTCCCCGGGTTGCGGGCGGATCGCTTCGGTCATGAAGGCGACGATGAAGGGCTGCGAGATGGTTTGTCCGTGCCCGATGGGGAGAGGGTAGTCCATGTAGGCCTCGTCGCGCAGGCGCAGGGGAAGAAATTCGTGGCGCGGAACCGTCCGCATGGCTTCGAGGGTTGCCGGATCGGCAATCCCGCGCGCGGCGATCTGCCTTTCGACCATGGCGGCACGCTGCGCGCCCAGATCGCCGGCCTGCGGCGGCTTGGCGTCGGAGCAGGCGACAACAACGAGAAAGAGAAGGCAGCAGGCGCGGCTAAAGCTGCGCGAGATGCGGCGGGATTTCCGTTGGGGTGTCTGCTTCGTGATCGGCATGAACGGCATTTTCGTGCCATGCGCGGATCTCCGCAAGTTCCTCCAGAGATTCCACGGCCCCGAAGCGGCGACGAAGCTCGCGGCTCGAATGCAGTCCGCGCGAATAGGCCATGAGGCGCGAGCGCATGGCGTGCATGCCTTTTTCGGTCTTGCGCCATCGCACCAGTTCCTGGCGGCAGTGGTCTTCGATGAGATCCCAGCGGTCGGCGAGAGTCGGGGCCGGGGGAGCTTTGTCCCCGCGGAAGGCGGCGGCAATTTCCTGGAAAATCCACGGACTGGTCATGGCAGCCCGGCCGACCATGAGTCCTGACACCGGCGCCTGGCTCCAGCGCTGCATGGCGGTTTCCGCGGACGTGATGTCCCCGTTGCCGACGACGGGGATCTGCACGGCTTCGGCCACCGAGGCAATGACGTCCCAATCGGCCTCGCCGGAGTAACCCTGTGCGCGGGTGCGTCCGTGCACGGTGAGACGCCGGATGCCGGCGTCCTCGAGATGGCGGGCATTGTCGGCCGCGTTGACCGATTGGGCGTCCCAACCGGTGCGGATTTTTGCCGTGACGGGCA
>CAYQMP010000043.1:0-8971 GCA_964418615.1 uncultured Chthoniobacter sp.
AATCCGTATGCGAACCGTGTTGCCGCGGTCCGCGGCCAGATAGCCTTGGCGGAGATCCGCGGACCCAGCCGACGCGTTGCGCCATGCGTCGCCTTTGACGAGAAACTTTCGTTCGATTTCCGTGCCCATGGATTGACCCCTCGGCATGCTGCCCGCAGCTTCCGGGTCTGGCCAGCCTGCATGCTTGTCGCTCCCTGATCCGGAAGGCACTCTGGCCACATGACAAACTTTCAACAGACGGCGGAATTCATCGGCATGATGATCGACGGCGCCGGGGTCGCAGTGATTGTCCTTGGGATCATTGCCGCGACCGGCCGCGCGCTGCTTGCCTCGCCACCGCCCGGGCTGGACCGCTACATGGCCTACCGCCAAAATCTCGGACGCGCCATTCTCCTCGGGCTCGAGTTGCTGGTCGCCGGTGACATTATCAAAACCGTGGCCGTGGCTCCCACGTTGCAGAACATGATCGTGCTGGGTGCCATCGTGCTCATCCGCACTTTCCTGAGCTTCTCTCTCGAACTGGAAATCAACGGCCGTTGGCCCTGGCAGCAAAAGACGTCCTCCAAATGACCGATTTGTCTGCGGGGAAAGTCTGGGGATTTCTCGAGCGGCATCTGCCTTGGCTCGGCACTCCCGGTGTGCTCAAGGCCGTGGTTTTGCTCAATGCCCTGACCTTTGTTCTGATCACCATGGATCCGGCTTACGCCGGCATGCTTGCATTGATCCCCGAGCAGGTCTTGAAGGGCGAAGTCTGGCGGTTGGTCACCTACATTTTTATTCCGCAGACCGACAGCGCCTTCTGGGTTTTCTTCCTGCTGCTTTTCATGTGGTTCCTCGCCACGGCGCTCGAGGAGCATTGGGGTCCGCTCAAGCTGAATGTGTTCTATCTCGTCGGCATGGCCGGTTCCACGTTGGCGGCTTTCTTTTTCGGCGGCGGCGCGAGCAACACCTTCCTTAATCTCTCGCTGTTCTTCGCCTTCGCCACCGTGGCCCCGAATTACGAAATCTTCCTCTTCTTCGTGCTACGCGTCCGGGTGAAATACATTGCCTGGGTTCTTGCCGGGATGGTTGCGCTGCAGTTCGCCCTTCTCCCGCTTTCCGCCAAGATGGCCATGACCGCATCGCTGGCCAACTACCTCCTGTTTTTTCTTCCCGGCTTCCTGCGCGACGCCCGCACCCGCCGCACGGACGCCGCCCGCTTGCGCAAATTCCGTCCGGTCGAAGAAGCCACCATCCACCGGTGCGCGCAGTGCGGACGCACCGAGCTGAGCGACCCGAACCTCGACTTTCGCGTGTCCGCCGACGGCGAAGAATACTGCGCAGAGCACTTGCCCAACCGAGCCTGAGTCAGGGCCTCCGGCGCAAAACCCCTCAAGCCTTCTGCCCGGTGCGATTCCGGGCATACATGGCATCGATCAGATGCGTGTATTTCTCGGTGATGACGTGGCGCTTGTGTTTGAAGGTTCCCGTCAACTCGTCCCCCACCTCAAAAGCTTTCGGCACGAACTGCCAAGCGAGCACGAATTCGAACGGTTTGAACCCTTGATCGCGGCTGACCAACCGCCGGACTTCCGCGCCGATCACTTCGGCGACTTTCGGATCCGCCTCGGCTTCGTCCAATGTGGCGATGGCGAATCCGTGTTGCTTGAGTCCTTCCACGGACGGAACGATGAGCGCACCCAGATGTTTTTCGTCCTGGCCGACAACCATGCACTGCTCGATGAGGCGCGACTCGAGAAGTTGCGCCTCGATCGGCACCGGCTCCACGTTTTCCCCGCTGAGCAGCACGATTGTTTCCTTTGATCGGCCGAGAATTTTCAGGCAATCGTTGAATGTCACCATGCCGAGGTCGCCCGTGTTCATCCACCCGTCCTTCAGCACCTTCTCCGTGGCCTCGGGATTCTTGTAATACCCCTTCATGACTTGGGGGCCCTTGGCGTGGATTTCCCCTTTAATTCCCCTTCCCCCGCCATTTCTCTGGACGCACGGATAAATGATTCCGCCCGTCGCCGGATCGACGATGCGGATTTCGGTATGCGGCCAGAATGGCCCGACCGTGCCGATGACCAGCTTGCGCCAAGTGCGCACGGCCAGCACGGGAGAGGTTTCGGTCATGCCGTAACCTTCAAGGACAGGGATGCCGATGTAGTTGAAAAATTCGTCCACATGCGGAGGCAAAGCCCCGCCGCCGCTGACTGTTCCTTTGAACTCCCCACCGACCACGTCCCGCAGCTTTTTCAGAACGAGGACATCGAGAATTTTGCGAGGCAAGGCATAGACCACGAGTTTGACCAGATTGCGGATCCCGAGACCGAGCGACTCCAGCCACGAGCGACCGTGCAGGTCGAGACGGCATCCGGTGAGAAAAAAGAGGGCCGATTCGTATTGGCGCGAACAATGGTAGGCGGCGCCGAAAAGCGCGCGGCGCAGCGGCGGGGCCTGTTCCACATTTTGCAGGATGCGGTTGTAAAGCCCTTCCCAGAGCCGCGGGGCGGAAGCCATCCATGTCGGCCGCGCCTTGCGCAAGTCCTCCCCGATGGTGCGCAAGCTGGTGTAGTAGGTGCAGGCTCCGCGACTCACTGTGACCATCTCGAAGACGCGCTCGTAGCTGTGCCAGACCGGCAAAATCGACAGGATGCGGTCCCCGGGCGCCAAATCGAAGGGCAGATAGCGGACCTGCGACATCATGTTGTCATGCGTGAGCATGACCCCCTTCGGCGTGCCCGTTGTTCCCGAAGTGTAAATGATGGTGAACAGATCGTCCCCGCGGATTCCGGCCAAGCGTTCTTCGATCCGCCGGTCGCCGGCCTCCCGCAGCATGCGGCCGCGCTCTACCAAGGCATCCATCTTGAGCACGCCGGAACCCTCCGGCGGTTCCCCTTCCATGAGAATGATGTGCTGCACTTTGGGCAAAGCGGCCCGCACCGCCAAGACGCGCTGGAGCACGCGCTGGTCCTCGGCGACCAGAAGAACCGCATCGCTGTGGGCCACGATGAAGGAAATTTCCTGCTCCGTGGTGTCCGCCGCCCGCGGCACGTCCGCCGACCCGCAAAGCAGAGTAGCCGCATCACAGACCAGCCATTCCGGCCGGTTGTCGGCGATGATGGCCACGTGCTCACGGGCCTGCAGACCGAGTTCGAGGAAGGCCGTCGCCAAGGCACAGGCCTGCTCGTAAAAGTCGCCGTAGCTGCGGGTCTGGAAGTCACCGTGCTTCTCGCGGTGGGCTTGGGCCGGGCGGTCCTGATAGACCTCCGCCGCCAACCGATACAGGTCCGCAATGTTGCGGGCGCGCTCGTAAATGTGGCGGTCGGGCAGAGGGGCGGCGTCGGACATGACCCGCCTCCTGTAAACCAAGCCTCCGGTCCGGGCACGGCAAAAAGATCCGAAAAGAGATTCTCCTCAGCGCGGTTAAAGTCTTAAATCGCCGCTTCGCCCACACCCAATGCGCATCGCTTGTCCGCACTGCCATCAAGAACTCGATGTCGACGAAGCGTGGGCCAACCACGAGGTGGCCTGCCCGCTCTGCCAAGGCGGCTTTGTTGTGCCGGAGACAAGCCCCGCCGCGCCACCCCTGCCTGATCCGCCTCCGCGGCACAACCGCGCTCCCGAAAAGCCGAAGACCAACCAGAAGCTCAAAGCGTGGAACCGGCGACGCAGGATCCGCCGTATTGCCCTGCTTGTTGTCCTTCTCGGGTTGCTCGGTGGCGCGGCCTACGGATTCAATGTCTGGCGCGGAGAGCGTCCGCCGGTGGAAGCATTACGCCATCTTGCCGACCGGGCCGTTGAGTGGTTCAACTCCTACTTCGCACCGCCTCCGCCGCCCCCCACTCCCACGCCGACACCGACTCCGGAGCCGACCCCGACCCCGACTCCCACTCCCGAACCGACTCCGGAAGAAGTCGATCCCATCGGATGGCTGATCGAAAACCCCGAGCGTCGCCCGAACATTCTCACCCTGCGCGAGGCGACTGAATTCCCGGCGCTCTACGAGGGAAGAGTCGTCGGCAAAGTGAAAGTCCCCGCCGGTGCCGAGGTCAAACTGGTCGGCATCAAACCGGACCTTGTCGAAGTTCGCTACCGAGAGGGCACGGTTGAACTGCCCTACGCGGCAACCAACCTGCGCGAAGCGGCGGCTGCCGAAATGGCCAAACCGGCCCCCACCCCAACGCCGGCCATCGTTGAAGCGCCCACTCCGACACCGCGGCCCACTGCCCCCGTCATCCGCGAGGATCAACTCGGGGCCATGGTCAAACATGACCGCGACGGGAAGGCCGACGGCACCATCTTCCGCGTCTGGGCGCCCAACGCGGAGACCGTTTCGGTCATCGGAAGCTTCAACAACTGGAAGGCCGGCAAAGACGAGATGATTGCGGACAAAGAAACGGGCATTTGGTCGCTCGAAATACCACGAGCAAAACCGGGCGACGAATACCTCTTCCTCATCAACGGTGAACTCGAGCGCCGCGATCCCCGCGGGCGGGAGGTCTCGGCCGCGGGCAAATCGGTCATCCATGATCCGACCGACTTCGACTGGGAGGATACCACGCCCCCGACCATCGAACTGAGCGACCTGGTTATCTATCAAATGCACCCGGGCACTTTCCACGACCCCGAACCGGCCGACGGCGACATGGCCACGCTAAGCGACGCCATCGAGAAGCTCGATCACCTCAAGGAACTCGGGGTCAACTGCGTCCTGCTCATGCCGGTCAACGAATTCGGCGGCGACCACAGCTGGGGCTACAATCCCACCGACCCCTACGCCATCGAGCGGGCTTACGGCGGTCCGGACGCGTTGAGGGAGTTCGTGCGCGAGGCCCACCGTCGCGGCATCGCCGTGCACATTGATGTCGTGCACAATCACTATGACAATGTGGACGTGGACCTCAAGCAATTCGACGGTTACGGCGGCGGCGACAACAGCCACGGGATCTATTTCTACGAGGACGAAGAACGGGGCATGACCCCGTGGGGGCCCCGCCCGGATTTCGGCCGCCCCGAAGTCCGGTCCTACATCGCGGACAATATCCGCATGCTCTTCGATGAATACCGCATCGACGGCCTGCGCTGGGACTCGGTGGTCAACATCCTCCGCTATGACGAAGGTGCTTTCGACAACCCGGACGGCGAGAAGCTGATCGACGAAATTTCCGAGATGATCCGCACGGAATATCCGGGAAAGATCAGCATCGCCGAAGACGCCGTCGGGGACGAGCGCTTCGACGGGTCGTGGGAATACGGTTTCCATCACGCCGGAACGGACGGGGAACTCGGCGTGGTCCCGCAACTGGTCCGCGCACCCGGGGAAACAGACATCGAGGACATCGCGGCGCGCTTGCAAACCGACCTCGGATTCAGTCGGGTCATCTACACCGAGAATCACGATGAGACCGGCAAGCTGAACGGCAAGCGGCGCATCCTCGAGGACGTCGACGAGAACGACCCCCAGAGCCTGATCGCGCAACGCAAGCATGCCCTCGCCGGTGTCATCACGCTGACCGCACCCGGGGTTCCGCTCGTCTTCATGGGGCAGGAATTGCGCGAAGATCAGCAGTTCCACGACTCCAACCCGCTGGACTGGGATCGCGGAGAGGTGTCCGAGGGCTCGACCAAGCTTTTCCGCGACCTCATCCGGCTGCGCCGAAACCTGGACGGCCAATCGTCGGCCTTGCAGGGCACGAAGATGCGCATCCTCAAGGAAGACCCGGACAAGCAGTTCCTCGCCTACCGCCGGTATCTGCCGGGCAAACCGGAGGAGGACATTGTCGTCTTGATCAATTTCTCCCCGGATCCCATCGAGGAGATGCCCTTCGTCTTTCCGCGTGCGGCCAAGTGGAAGCTGCTGGTCAACACCGACGACCCGCAATACGGCAGCGACTTCACGGGCATGGCCGGCAAGGCGAGCGGATTCGACAACAACAAAGTCCCCGTCACCATGGCGCCGTTCAGCGCACAGATTTTCGGGGTGAAGCAGTAATGCTCGCCGTCTCCGACTAAGGGCCCGTCACCGGTCGGAGCAGAATCTGCACCACGGTCATCGAATCGGATTCACCCGCGGCAGCCATGCTCACGATGTTGCTCTCGACCGCTTGGCGATAGAGGTCGGCGGAGGTCGACGGCACGCTGGCCACGATCCGCAGCGTCTCGCCATCATTCCACGAAGAAGCACTCCCCCCGATGCCGTGCGCCAAGCGCACCAGGCGCTGCAGCTCGGTCTCGAATCGATCCGCCGGCACCTCCAAGGTGATGACGTCCTCGGTCAGGGTCGGCACCGGCATGGCCACGTCGGCCGCCCTTTCCAGCGACTCCTGGAGCGCCTCGCTGTAGGCCGCCTGCATTTCGCTCCGTGCACGATAGTCCTGCCACATCCGCCAGCCTCCGACGGCAGCCAGAGCCAGGGGCAGGACCAAGGCGGCCGCGACAATGACGGCCATTCGGACGGTCTTTTTTCGAGCCGGGGTATCCATGACCCGCGCAGTCTGCACCGCGTCCCGATGCCGGGCAAATCCTCACTACGCCGTATTTGACCGCGAGGCGCCGCTCGCAGATAGTCTGCGGCTCCACCGCCATGCGGAACACACGCAATTTTTGCATCATCGCCCACATCGACCACGGGAAGACCACGTTGTCCGACCGACTGCTCGAGACGACGCGGACCATTTCCGAGCGGGAGAAGCAGGACCAGCTCCTCGACTCGATGGACCTCGAGCGCGAGCGGGGCATCACGATCAAGATGCACCCCGTGGCCATGCGCTATCACGCGAAGGACGGCCAGGAATACAAACTCAACCTGCTCGACACGCCCGGACACGTGGACTTCGCCTACGAAGTCTCCCGTTCCCTGGCCGCCTGCGAGGGCGCACTGGTCATCGTCGACGCCGCCCAGGGCGTGGAAGCGCAAACCGTGGCCAACGTGCACCTGGCCAACAAGCAGGGACTCACCATCATCCCGGTGATCAACAAGATCGACCTGCCGAATTCGGACATTCCCACGGTCAAAAGACAGCTCGAAGAGATCCTGGCCATTCCGGCCGACGAAGCCATCTTGGCCAGTGCCAAGACGGGCATCGGGATCGAAGACATCCTCGAAGCCGTCATCCACCGCATCCCGCCGCCGACCGAGTGGCCTGACGACAAGGTGCGGGGTCTGGTTTTCGATTCGACCTTCGACTCGTATCGGGGGGTCGTCACCTACGTCCGTATGATGAGCGGCTCGCTCAAGGCCGGCGACGGGGTCAAGATGATGAGCAACAACCGGCCTTACGAAGTGAAAGAGGTCGGCGTCTTTACCCCGGCCATGGAGGCGCGGGAAAGCCTCGAACCGGGCGATACCGGCTATGTCATCGCCAACATCAAGACATCGAGCGAAATCAAAATCGGCGACACGCTGACCGGCACGCGCTCCCCGGCCACCGAGGCGCTTCCGGGGTTCCAGGAAATCCAGCCGATGGTCTTCAGCGGTGTCTATCCGATCAACACGGCGGATTTCGAGCACCTCAAATCGGCCATGGCCAAGTTGCAGATCAACGACTCATCGTTCGCTTTCCAGGCCGAAAGCAGCGTGGCCCTCGGCTTCGGCTTCCGCTGCGGATTCCTCGGACTGCTCCACATGGAAATCATTCTGGAGCGCCTGCGGCGGGAATACGACATGGACATCATCGCCACGTATCCGTCCGTCATCTACGAGGTGGTCAAGACCAACGGCGAGATCCTCCACGTGGACAACCCGGAGTATCTGCCCGACTTCAGCGTCATCGAGGAAATCCGCGAGCCCATCGTCAAGTGCTTCATCATGGTGCCGAACGAATACATTTCGCCGCTCATGCAACTCATCATGGAGAAGCGGGGCACCCTCGAGCACACCGAGTCGCTCGACACGCGCCGCGTCATGCTCACCTGCGTGCTGCCGCTCAACGAAATCCTCGTCGACTTCAACGACAAAATAAAAAGCATCACCCGCGGCTACGGTTCGATGGACTACGAGCACGCCGGCACGCGTGCCGACAAGCTGGTCAAACTCGACCTGCTGGTCAACGGAGAGCCCGTCGACGCCTTTTCGTGCATCGTTCATCGCGACAAAGCCGAAGCGCGCGGACGCCAACTCGCGGCCAAGCTGAAGGAAGTCATCCCCGCCCAGCTTTACCAAGTGGCCATTCAAGCCGCCATCGGCGGCAAGATCATCGCCCGAGAAAGCGTCAGCGCCATGCGCAAAAACGTCACGGCGAAATGCTACGGCGGCGACATCACCCGCAAACGCAAACTGCTCGAGAAGCAGAAGGAAGGCAAAAAGCGGATGAAAAGCATCGGCCGCGTTAACATCCCGCAGGAAGCCTTCATCGAAGTGCTGAAGGCGTAGCCCCCTGCCCCTTTGCTTGTAGCGGCGCTCTATGAGAGCCGGTTGCTTTGCCGTTCGTATCGCTCCGGCGGTCGCAGAGAGCGCGGCTCACACGCCTGCCATCAACTCGCGCAGCACAAACGGCAATATGCCGCCGTGGCGGTAGTATTCGACCTCGATCGGGGTATCGATGCGGAGAACAACCGTAACGTCCTGTGCTTGGCCGTCGGCTTTGGTGATCCGCAGGGCCAATTTCTGCCGCGGCTTCAGATCCTCCGTCAGCCCGAGGACGTCGAAAGATTCCGATCCGTCGAGACCCAAGGTCTGCGCGCTGGTCCCCTCCTCGAATTGCAGCGGGAGCACGCCCATGCCGACGAGATTGGAGCGGTGGATGCGCTCGTAGCTTTGCGCCACAACCGCCTTCACCCCGAGCAGCATGGTTCCCTTGGCCGCCCAGTCGCGGCTCGAGCCGGTGCCGTATTCCTGACCGGCCAGCACAATGAGTGGCGTGCCGTCCGCCTTGTATTTCTCTGCCGCATCGAAAATGGCCATCTGTTCGCCTTCCTTGCTGCGGGACCCGAAATACTTGGTCACGCCGCCTTCCACTCCGGGCACCATGAGGTTCTTTATGCGGAC
>CAYQMP010000044.1:0-8504 GCA_964418615.1 uncultured Chthoniobacter sp.
TCGAACCCCTGACCCGCGCATTACGAATGCGCTGCTCTACCAACTGAGCTACTTCGGCCTTGCTCGATCGGTGAAAATATCGGCCTTCCCGCTCGCTTGGCAAGTCCCGCATCTTGCCACCCGCCCGACACGCCCGCATACTTGCCGTTCGATCCCATGGAAACGCTTCTCCGAATCCTGCAACAGGACGCCACCGTGTCCCGCGAGGACCTCGCGCGCCAGCTCAACCTCACTGTCGAGGAGATCAACGCCCGCATTGCCGCGCTGGAGAAGGACGGGGTCATCCGCGGCTACCAAGCCATTGTGGACCGCGAGCGTCTGGACAAAAACACGGTTACCGCCTTCATCGAGGTCCGCATCACCCCGGAGCGCGGCGGTGGCTTCGACCGCGTCGCCCAGCGCATCGCCAAATTCGACCAAGTGGTCAGCTGCTACCTGATCAGCGGCGGCTACGACCTCCTCGTTGTCGTGCAGGGCGGCAGCCTGCGCGAAGTGGCCAGTTTCGTCTCGGAAAAGCTGAGCACCATCGAATCGGTCATTTCCACCGCGACCCACTTCCGTCTCAAAACTTACAAGGAAAACGGCGCCCTGCTCGGCTCCGAGGTGCCCGAAGACCGCTTGCCGGTCAGCCCGTAACCTCCCCCGGCCATGGAAGACAAAATTGCCGCGCACGTGCGCGACATTCCCCGCTCGGGCATCCGCGATTTCTTCGAAATCGTCCAATCGATGCACGACGTGATCTCGCTCGGCATCGGCGAACCGGACTTCGTCACGCCTTGGCACATCCGCGAAGCCGCCCTTTTTTCGCTCGAGAAAGGCCGCACCGGCTACACCTCGAATCTCGGACTCCCCAAGCTCCGCGAAGCCATCGCCAACTACGTGGCGCGCAAGTTCCACCTGTCATACCACGCCCCCTCCGAAGTGCTCGTTTCGGTCGGCGTTTCCGAAGCGATCGACATCGCCCTGCGCGCCCTGCTCAACCCCGGCGACGAGGTGCTCTACCACGAACCCTGCTACGTGAGCTACAACCCGAGCGTCACCCTCGCCCACGGCAAAGCGGTCTCCGTGCCGGTGCACGAGAAGGACAACTTCCAACTGCGCGCCGACGAACTGGCCAAACGCATCACGCCCAAGTCGAAAATCCTCCTCCTCAATTTCCCGACCAACCCGACCGGCGCGACCATGCCACGCGAGGCGCTCGAACCAATCGCCGAGCTTTGCGTGAAGCATGACCTCATTGTTCTCTCCGACGAAATCTACGCCGAGCTGACCTATGACGGCGCCGAGCACGTCTCCATCGCGTCGCTGCCCGGCATGCGCGAACGCACCGTGTTCCTTCATGGACTGAGCAAAGGCTGGGCCATGACCGGATTTCGCATCGGCTACGCCTGCGCGCCCGCCCCGCTGATCGAGGCGATGATGAAGATCCATCAATACGCCATCCTTTGCGCGCCGATCACGACGCAGGACGCCGCCATCGAAGCCCTCGACCACGGCGATGCCGCCGTGGCCCATATGCGGGAGAAATACGAACTCCGCCGCAACTACATTGTCTCGGCCCTCAATGACATGGGCCTCCCCACCCCGACGCCCCGCGGCGCGTTCTACGTCTTCGCCGATATTCGACCGACCGGCCTGACCAGCCGCGAGTTTTCCCTCAAACTCCTCGAGGAGCAGAAGGTTGCCGTTGTCCCGGGGACCGCCTTCGGCCAAGACGGTGAAGGCTTCGTCCGCTGCAGCTACGCCACCGCCATGGACCAAATCAAGATCGCCATGGAACGCATGGCGGCTTTCGTCGACAGCACGCGCAAGTAGACACATTAGTAATCGTTTCTGTTTTTGGCCGAGTCGACCGGCAGATCTGGCCACTGAATCGCAGAAGTCGTTGCCGCAGAGTCCACTTGTAGAGCAGCCGGCGTATGGTATTTTAGTTTGGGGTATTCCAGCCGATGCCCCCAAAGCTCCCCGCCCAAAAAGCATGTTCGCTCACCGCCACCTGCTGTGCCTTTTCTTGGCTGCCGCCTTCGCCATCGGTTTCCCCGATCCGGCGGCCGGCCGCATTGGCCTCCAATATCAGGCACCGCTGGGCAATCCCGACAATGCGGTGACCGACGCCGCCAGCCGGACCAAATACCTCATCCAGCGCGCGCAGTATCATCTCTCCTACAACGACGACACGCACCAAGCCAACTGGGTGAGTTGGAGCATCACAACCAACGGACTCGGCACGGTCGGTCGCACCGACGCGTGGGCCGTTGAGGAATTGCTTCCCGCCGGCTACCTGCGCATCGGCACCGCGACCTTCGGCACGAGCTACGGCAACCAGTGGGACCGCGGACACATGGCTCCTTCGGCCGACCGCACGCAATCGCTCGACGACAACCGTGCCACCTTCCGCATGAGCAACATCATCCCCCAAGCCTCGGGCAACAACCAGGGGCTCTGGGCCCAGTTCGAAAACTACTGCCGCGAGCTGGCCAACGGCGGGAACGAAGTGCTCATCATTTCCGGCCCGTCGCAGTTCACCGGCAACCGCATCCCCAACAGCATGGCCGTCGCAGGTTCGGTCTGGAAAATCGCCGTCGTCGTCCCCAACGCCGCAAGCAGCACCCCGGCCAACCAGCGCCTCACCACGTCGTCCCGCGTCATCGCCCTCCTCACGCCCAACGTGAGCAGCGGCCTCGGCTCCTGGCAGAGCTACATCACGTCCGTCGAAGAAATCGAGGAGGTCACCGGCTTCAACTTCTTCACCGAAGTCGATCCCTCCACCGCCATTTACCTGAAGAACCTCGTCGACACCGGCACCGGACCGAACAACCCGACAGTTATCACCACCTTCAACCCCACCTTGGGAGCCCCGGGCACACAGGTCACGGTCTCCGGCTACAATTTCAATGCCGACTCCACCGTGCAGTTCAACGGCGTGGAAGCCGCAGCCGTCACCTACAATGGCCCGAACGAACTCGTCGCCACCGTCCCCGCCGGCGCCACCACCGGGCCGATCACCGCCGATGGCACCGGCGGATTCGACACCAGCTACGAGGACTTCACCGTGACCACCGGACCGGCCACGCCGATCATTTCCGTTTCGCCCGCGACCCTGTCCGGCCTCGGCGCCACGGAGGGCGCAGCCGGCACCGCGCAAATTTACGCGGTCAACGGAACCAGCCTGACCGCCTCCGTGACGGTCACCGCGCCCGCCAATTTCGAGCTCAGCACCGACGGAACCAATTTCGCCCCCAGCCTCACGTTGACGCCGTCCATCGACGGCACGCTCGGCGCGCAGGTCAGCGTTCGTATCGCGTCCGGCGCGCCGGCCGGTTCGGTCTCCGGCACCATCATCCACGCCAGCGCCGGAGCGACCACGAAGACCGTTTCCGTCTCGGGCACCGTGTCCTCGAGTTCGCCGCATATCATCGTTTCCACCGCGAGTTTGGCCGGGTTCACCGCCATCCAAGGCAGCGCCGGGGGCAGCAAAAGCTACACCGTCTCCGCTGCCAACCTGACCGGCGACATCACCATCACCGCGCCAACCGGATACGAAGTCAGTCTGGACAACAGCAACTTCGCATCGACGCAAACCCTCGTGCCGGTCGGTGGCAGCATCGCCAACACAACCGTCTACGCGCGCCTGAGTTCCGCCGCAGCCTTGGGCTCGAACACCGGATCAATCAGCCACGCGGGCGGCGGCGCGACAACGCGGAACGTTTCCGTTTCCGGCTCGGTCAGCCAACCGGGCGGTGAAGAGACCTGGATCGCAACCTCCGGGACCAACACCAAAGGCGCGATCAATACCGGCCAGTCTTTCGTCGGCAAGAGCGGGGTTTGGATCAACGAGTTTCATTATGACACCGATGGCGCGGATGTCGGCGAGTTCGTCGAGGTGGTGGTCGGGCCGGATGTTTCGGCTGCGCTCACCACAATCGTTTTGGATCTCTACAACGGGTCCGGTGGCGCGTCCTACGACACGCATGCCCTGAGCACCTTCACCCTCGGAGCGACGGTCGACGGCTATCGGATTTTTTACAAAGACATCCCGAACATCCAGAACGGAGCGCCGGACGGACTCGGTGTCTCGATTGGCGGTGCCTCCGTGCAGTTCTTGTCCTACGAAGGAACGCTTACCGCCACCTCGGGCCCGGCAATCGGTCTGACCAGCACGGACGTCGGCATCTCCGAGTCAGGAACGTCGCCCATCGGCTCCAGCTTGCAGCTGACCGGCTCGGGCACACCGGCCACGCCATCGCCCGTCATCACCGTCGCGGGCCCCGCCACGGCCACCGCCCTCGAACCGTTCACCTACACCATCCAGGCCAGCGAGAACCCGACATCCTACGGCGCGAGCGGACTCCCCGAAGGACTCTCGATCAATACCTCGACCGGAGTGATCAGCGGAACGCCGACTACTCCGGGCACTTACACCGTCGGACTCACCGCGGCCAATTCCGCCGGCGACGGCACGGCCACGTTGACCATCGACGTGCAAGCCAACCCCAATGCACCTTCTATCACCAGCGACCTTATTGCCGACGGCCAGATCAACACCGCGTTCACCTACCAGATCGCCGCCTCGAACTCCCCCACGTCCTACACTGCGGCAAATCTCCCTGCCGGACTGACCATCAACACCTCCACCGGCGTGATCAGCGGAACGCCGGCCAGCGGCGGAACCTTCAGCGCAACGATCACCGCGCTGAATGACTTCGGCAGCGACTCGAAGGCACTGCAGATCGTCATCCGCGTGCCAACCCTCACCCTCACGCCGGCTTCGTTGAATCCTTTCACGGCCAACGCCGGTTTCCACAGCAGCACGCAGAGCTACACGCTTGGCGGCTCCGAATTGTCCGCCAGCATCGCGGTGCGCGCCCCGCAAAATTTCGAGATCAGCACCGATGGTCTTTCCTTCAGCGGCGAAATCATCCTCAGCCCGGCCGGCGACGGCAGCCTCTCGCAGGCCATCATCGTCCGCCTCGCCGACACCGCTCCTCCCGGCCTGAGCACCGGTGCGATCAGCCACCTCGGCAGCGGAGCCACGCCGAAATACCTCGAAGTGAGCGGCACCGTGTCGACCACGGACCCGACCCTCACCGTCTCGACCGCGAATCTCGAAGCATTCACCACCCCCGCCGGCGTGGCCTCGGCCATCCAGACCTATGAGGTCAGCGGCGCAAGCCTCGGCGGATTGAT
Source organism: uncultured Chthoniobacter sp. (assembly GCA_964418615.1). Taxonomy (GTDB): domain Bacteria; phylum Verrucomicrobiota; class Verrucomicrobiia; order Chthoniobacterales; family JACTMZ01; genus JACTMZ01. Next base: position 5,188 of record CAYQMP010000044.1, read on the forward strand.
CACCGTCACGGCTCCAGCCGGTTTCGAAGTCGGTGCAGACGAAGAAAGCTTTGGCGAGGCTGTCGAATTGACCCCGGTCAACGGCGCCCTCAGCCCGACCGCCATCTACGTGCGCCTGCGCGGAGACGCGGCAGCCGGCGACTACAGTGGCCTGATCACGCACGAAGGCGGAGGAGCCGCGACCAAGACCGTGGCGGTCTCCGGAACCGTCACCACGCCGGTCGGGCCGAACATCGTCGCGACTTCGGGCGGCTCGGCTTATGTCAATGCCGGCTACACCTACACCATCCAAACCGACGGCGAACAGACGGTCACTTCCTACGGGGCGAGCGGACTCCCGGATGGAGTCTCGGTCAACACTTCCACCGGTGTGATCAGCGGCACGCCGACCACGGCAGGGACCTACAACGTCACCCTGAGCGCCACCAGCGTGCAGGGCACCTCGAACCAACCTTACACCCTGCGCGTTATCACCACAGCCGAGCAACCGAGCACGCCCGTCGTGGTGGTCAACAAATACCACAACTCCACCACCGACCGCGTCGAACTGCTGGTCATCGGCGACAACCTTGCCGGTCCGCCCGTCGATATGCGCGGCATGATCATCAAGGACTTCAACAGCAACATGGCGACGGACACCGGCGGCAAATACGTTTTTGCCGACCATCCGATTTGGTCCAACGTCAAAGCCGGCACTCTCGTTGTGCTCGCCGCCGGCAACACCCTTACGGAGGACCTCGATGCCGCGGACTTTGTCCTGCGGGTAAATCTGGCCAACCCGACTTACTTCACGCAGGAAAGCGGCGGCTTCGACATCGGCAACACCGACATGATCATGATCAAGCCGGCAGGCATGCAGCCGGACGGCGTGGCCGGAGGCATGCATGCGCTGGCGGCAGGATCGACGGACACCCAATATACCACTTATTCCGGACGCAAGACCCGCGCCCGCCGTTCGCTCTCCGGGCGGCGCGGCTATTATTGCTATGTCGTCAACGGAAACCGCAGCCTCGCCGACTACTACCTGAACGAGGGCGGGGACTTGTCCACCTCGGAATCCTTCGGCAGCGGTAACAACTCGAACAACACAAACTACATCAACACTCTCCGCAATCAGGATCAGGATGGTCCGGTCATCACCGTCCTCGGGGAGGACCCGGTGAGCGTCGAGCGCGGGAGCGTGTATGCGGACGCCGGTGCCACCGCCTTTGACACTGGTGACAACGCGAGCAAGACCGTGACCACCTCGGGCACGGTCGACACCTCGACGACGGGAACCTACACGATCACCTACACGGCGACGGACAACCGGGGCAACATCGGCACGGCCACGCGCACCGTGAATGTCATTCCCCCGGCGAGCGCCCCGCCAACTGTTTCATCGTCCGCTGCCGCTGCAGTCACCGCCGCTTCCGCCACATTGAACGCCAACGTGGAGAGCGCCGGCACATCGGATGTCACGGCGCGTGGCTTCGTTTACAGCGCGGTGGAGACCACACTCGAAATCGGGGCCGAGGGCGTGACCGATGTCGCCGCCGGTGCGGGCACCGGGGTTTTCTCCACGGAGATTTCCAGTCTGAGCCCCGGCACCACTTACTACTACCGCTCCTACGCCACCAACGAAACCGGCACGTCCTACGGCGAGGTCCTCACTTTCACCACTCTGAAGACCGAGCCGCTATTGCACGCCACGGACTTCGCAGCCGGGACGATCAACTCGGTCAACATCACCGCTGCTTGGACCCCGGTCGAAGCAGACGGCTATCTCCTCGTCGTCAGCTCCGGCGCGCAAACCGCCCCTACCGACGGCGTCATTGTTGCTGATGACACGGATGTGAGCGATGGTGCCGCCGCGGTCAATCTCGCCGGCGCAAGCGGCTCCTTTGCCGGATTCACCGGCTTTGTCGCGGGCGAGACCTACACCTTCCGTCTGTATCCCTTCAGCAACAGCGGCGCGGCCATAGATTACAAAACGGGCAGTGCCCCTTCCTTCACCGCGGGCATTCTCACCACGCCGGAGTTGTATGTCGCCGGAAGCCCCGGCCCGCTCACCACGACCTACGGCACGCCTTCGACCGCCACCACTTTCTCCGTATCCGGAGTCTACCTGACGAGCACGGTGAGTGTGACGGCCCCGACCGGTTTCGAAGTCTCCAAGGACAATACGAACTACACCTCCTCCGTAACCCTCACCCCGGAATCGGGCACCTTGGCATCGACGACCATTTACCTCCGCCTCGGCACCGCGGCCGGCGTTTCGGGCGCATACGACGGCCAAACCATCACGGTCAGCGGCGGCGGCGCCACCACGGTCACACTGACCACCGCGGCAAGCGGCCACGCGGTCGCGGCGAAGACATTGACCATCGCCGGACTCAGTGCCGCGGACAAAGATTATGACGGCACCGCCGACGCCGTTGTCCTCGGCTCCCCCATGTATGAGGGCCTGGTCAACAACGAGAGCTTTGCGGTCAGCGGCAGCGTCAGTTGGGCTTTTGCGGACAAGACGGCCGGAGCCGCCAAGCTCCTCGTGGCCACCGGCAGCTTCGAAGCGCCCAGCGCGAACTACACCATTGCCTCCCAACCCGCTCTTTCCGCGGAAATCCGCCCGAAAGAACTCACCGTGACCGGTGCCAGTGTTACGACCAAAACCTACGACGGCACGACCGACGCGGCGATTACCGGAGGAACCTTGGTCGGAGTGGTCGAGGGCGACACCGTCACGGTCTCCGGCGGCGGCACCTTCAACAATGCCAATGCCGGCGAAAACAAACCGGTAGCCGGCAGCCTCGTCTTGGCTGGCACTGACGCCGCCAACTACACCCTCGTGCAACCGAGCCTGACCGGGACGATCACCAAAGCGAACCAGACCATCACGTTCGACGCCTTGCCGGAGAAATTCGCCAATGACGAACCCTTCGCTTTGTCCGCCACGTCGAGCGCCGGGCTGGCCGTGACCTACACCTCATCGAACGAGGCCGTGGCCACGGTGAGCGGCGATGTCGTGACCCTCCTCGCCGCCGGCACGACAACCATCACCGCAAGCCAAGCAGGCAACACGAACTACAACGCGGCTGCGCCGGTCGCCCGGACTCTGACAGTCAATGCCGCGCAATACCTCGTTGCCGGGTGGGATTTTCAGACCACAGCCAATGGGGGCACGGCAGCGGCAGGTGTCCCAGACACCCCCACCGCTTATGCGGCCAACCTTGGGTCTGCTACCCTCTACCTCGACGGAACAAGTGGATCGAGCCAGTGGAGCGTCGGCAGCACCAGCACGACAACGCAACTCAACAGCTTCACCGGCACCACCGTCA
>CAYQMP010000044.1:8514-8935 GCA_964418615.1 uncultured Chthoniobacter sp.
GGCCTGATGCGGGCGCTCGCCCTCGAACTCGGCCCCACCGGCACCACCGTCAACGCTTCGAATGGCCTTTCCACCAGCACCGTCTCGCCTGGAGACTTGGCCCTAGTCTCGAGTTCCGCCAACGGCCAGAGCCTCGTGTTTTCCTTCGTCATGACCGGTCGCGCTGGCTTGGCTGTCAGCTACGCGACGCAGAGAAGCAACACCGGTTTCAATAGCCACGTTTGGGAATACAGCACCGACGGCACTAACTGGCAGCTGCTGCAAACGATCGACAACATCGCCACAAGCTATGCGGTTGTTTCTTTACCGACGACTCCGGCGCTCGACAACGCTGCGACCGCGTTCTTGCGACTGACTGTGGACGGCGCCTCATCCTCGACGGGCAACAACCGCATCGACAATATCCAATTCCTCGCCAGCG
>CAYQMP010000045.1:0-8706 GCA_964418615.1 uncultured Chthoniobacter sp.
GAGGGTTTCGATGGAAGCGGCACCGGCACACGCGGCGGCTGCTTCGGCGAGTTTGGCTTCGGTGCGTCCGTGGAGGGTGAGTTTGGCGCCGCGCGCGGCGAGGCGGACGGCCACTTCGCGTCCGATCCCGCTGGAGGCGCCGGTGACGAGGAATTTGTCCATGGTGGTAAAGTTACGCTTCAGTCAGAGCCTCGGAGACTGCCAAAATGTAGCCGCGGCACTCTGGGCCGTGCGCGCCAGAGACTGGCGCGGCTACAAAAAGGCTCACGAATCCTGCAGCTTGAGCTTCGAGAGGATGCTGAAGTCTTCCAGGGTCGTCGTATCGCCTTTGACGTCTTTGCCGCTGGCGATTTCTTTGAGCAGGCGGCGCATGATTTTTCCGCTGCGCGTCTTGGGTAGTGCTTCGGCGAAATGGATGTCGTTCGGTTTGGGAATGGCGCCGATGGCGGGGCGGACGTGTTTGCGGAGTTTTTCGCGCAGGTCGGCGGTGGGCTTCTCGCCCTGCTTCAGGGTGACGAAAGCGACGACGCCCTGGCCTTTGATTTCGTCGGGACGTCCGACCACGGCGGCTTCGGCTACGGCACTGTGCGCGACGAGGGCGCTTTCGATTTCGGCGGTGCCGAGGCGATGGCCGGCGACGTTGAGAACGTCGTCGATGCGTCCGACGATCCAGAAATAGCCGTCCTTGTCGCGGCGGGCGCCGTCGCCGGTGAAATAGAATCCGGGGATTTCGCTCCAATAGGTTTTTTTATAGCGCGCGCGGTCGCCATAGATGGTGCGGAGCATAGACGGCCACGGTTTGCGCACGACGAGCTTGCCGCCGACGTTGGGTCCGACTTCCTTGCCGTTGTCGTCGACGATGGCGGCGTCGATGCCGAAGAACGGGAGTGTCGCCGTGCCGGGTTTGAGCGGCGTGGCGCCGGGGAGCGGGGAGATCATGATGGCACCGGTCTCGGTCTGCCACCAAGTGTCGACAATCGGGCAGCGTCCGCCGCCGATCTTTTTGTGATACCACATCCACGCTTCGGGATTGATCGGCTCGCCGACGGTGCCGAGGAGGCGGAGCGAAGAAAGGTTGTGTTTGTCGACCCACTCGTCGCCCCATTTGATGAAGGCGCGGATGGCGGTCGGCGCGGTGTAGAAGACGGTCACGCCGTAGTTGTCGATGATGCGCCAGAAGCGGTCCGGATCGGGCCAGTTCGGCGCGCCTTCATACATGAGGCAGGTGGCGCCATTGGCCAGCGGACCGTAGACGAGGTAGCTGTGTCCGGTGATCCAGCCGACGTCGGCCGTGCACCAGTAGATGTCGTCCTCGCGCAGGTCGAAGATGTATTTCGTCGTGGCATAGGCCTGCGTGAGGTAGCCGGCCGTGGTGTGGAGGATGCCTTTGGGTTTTCCGGTCGAGCCACTGGTGTAGAGGATGAAAAGCGGGTGCTCGCTGTCGTGGTGGACGACGGGGCAGTCGGCGTTGACGTATTCCAACTCGCGATGCCACCAAACATCGCGTCCTTCTTGGATGTGCACCTCGTTGTTGGCGCGTTTGAGGACGATAACTTTCTTGATCGTGGTTTCGCCGGCCAGCGCGGCATCGACATTGTGTTTGAGCGGAACGATGGCGCCGCGGCGGTATCCGCCATCGGCCGTGACCACGCAGGTCGCGCCGCAATCGGCGATGCGGTCGCGGATGCTGTCCGCGCTGAATCCGCCGAAGATGACCGAGTGCACCGCCCCGATCCGCGCGCAGGCCAGCATGGCGATGGCGGCCTCGGGCACGAGCGGCATGTAGATGATGACGCGGTCGCCTTTTTTGACGCCGTTGCGTTTGAGGACATTGGCGAAGAGGCAGACTTCGCGGTGGAGTTGCCCGTAAGTGAGGGTGCGTTTCTCGCCAGGCTCGCCTTCCCAGATGATGGCCGCTTTGTTTTTCCGGTCACCGGCGGCGTGGCGGTCGACGCAGTTCTCGGCGACGTTGAGCGTGCCGCCGTCGAACCAACGGGCGAAGGGGACTTTCCACTTCAGGACGGACTTCCATTTGCGTCCCCATCGGAGTTCGGAGGCTTCTTTGGCCCAGAATTTCTGCGGGTTTTTGACCGAGGCGGCGTGGAGCTTTTTGTAATCGGCGAGGCTTTTGACGCGCGCCTTTTTACTGAAATCGCGCGGTGGCTTGACCACGCGGGTTTCGACGAGGTGGGATTCGATGTTCTGGCTCATGGGGAGAAAAATGTAACGGGAAGTGTGATCAGCCTGCTCGGAGGGTCACAACCGAAAAAGCTCGGGCTGCTCGAGGATATTTCCGTTGAGCGGGGCGGGGCCGTGGACGAAGCGGAAGCGACGGTCGTAGCGCCCGCCGGCTTCGGTCCGGCAGCAAACAAGGCAAGCCTCGGCCCGGCGAAACGGGCGCACCCGGGCCACCTCGCGCCGGCAGGACGGACAGTGGTAGAGGTATTTGCGCGCCACGCGGCGCGGCGTGGCCAGCGGAAGAGTGTGGCACCGTTTCTCGCCGGCGAGGCCGAGGTCACGACAGGCTTCCTGCCACTCGAGCCCGTGCGGGTGGAGTAGCCGGCGCGGGTTGCGTGCGTGGGCGACTAAGTGCGCCAGCTCGTGGAGGAAGGTGCGGGTCAGTTCTTCGGGAAAGGCGAGCAGGCGCGGGTTGAGCAGGATGAGCGCGCAATCCAACCGGGCCAGACCGGCGGTGGTGCGCAGGCGGGCGTGCCAGCGCAAGGTGATACGGGAAGCGAGGCGCGGCAGTTGCAGGCGCACGGCCCAGGCGCGCGCCTCGTTTTCCATCTGCCGCAGAATGTCGGCCGGATGCGGGGCGCCGGGCTGGAGAGCGCGGGCAGGCATGTCGCGCTAGATCGAGTAATCGACCGCGTCGCTTTTGTTGGCCTTGGCCACGACGCGGACTTGCGCCTCCTCGTTGTAGACGAGGGAATTCGGCGGGACACTGTGCATGAGGAAGACGTTGCCGCCGATGGTGGAATTGCGGCCGATGACCGTCTCGCCGCCGAGCACGGTGGCGTTCGGGTAAATGGTGACGTTGTCTTCGACATCGGGATGGCGTTTGCCGCCCTTTTTGATGCGCCCGCTTTCATCCTTGGCGAAGCTGCGCGCGCCGAGGGTGACGCCGTGGTAGAGTTTGACGTGCGCGCCGATGCGGCAAGTTTCGCCGATGACCACGCCGGTGCCGTGGTCGATGAAGAAATGGCTGCCGATGCTTGCGCCCGGATGGATGTCGATGCCGGTTTGCACGTGGGCCCATTCGGTCATCATGCGCGGGACGAGAGGGATTTCGTGGCGGTAAAGGAAGTGCGCGACACGCTGGATGGCGATCGCTTCGAGGAAAGGGTAGGAGAGGACGATTTCATTGCGCGTGCGCGCGGCAGGGTCGCCTTCGTAGGCGGCCTCGACGTCGGTCTGCAGCATGGCGCGGATGGCGGGAAGCTCGTCGAAGAATTTCCCGAGCGTGGTCGATGCGGCGGCTTCATCCTTACCGGCCAGCACGGCTTGGAAAACGCGGTGCAGGTCTTCGGCCAAGCCGTTGATGCGATCGGCGGTAAGCGCGGACAGCTCCAACTTTCCGATCGGGCCGCCGTCGTGGTAGCCGGGAAAGAGCAACTGCATGAGCTGCGCGCAGAGCGCGGCGATCTCCGGTTTCGAAGGCAGGCCGGGTTCGTTGCTGATGTTCACCCCGCCTTGTTCGCGGTAGGAATCCATCAATTTTTGGGCCCATCGGGCCGGCGTGGCGTCCATAAAAGTGCATGATGAACGTTCTTCTTCTCTCTGTCGAGCGGCCAACTCCGGTCAATAACACCGCGAATTATATTGCGCGCGGTGCGCAAATATAAACAATCGCCACTGTTATGTTGACACTGAATACAGCCACACTACGTCGCGCGCTCGATCTCCAAGAGCGCATCGAAGGTCTGCAGCGCGAATTGTCCCGCCTGCTCGGGAAAAACAGCTCACTCGCCGGTTTCGTCAGCGAAACGGCAAGCATCGCCGGTCCGCGCCGTCGCGGACGCAAGCCCGGTCGCAAGCCGGGGCGTCCGGCCAAGAAGGTTGCCAAGCGCACGCGCAAAGCCGGTCGTCCGGCCAAGAAAGTCGCCAAGCGCGGAGCGAAAAAGCGCACCTCGCCGTTCAAGGGCAAGAAGCGTCCGTCCTCGCCGAGCGGTCCGCTTGCTCCGGCCGTGCACAAAGTGATGAAGCGTGCCGGCGGACCGATGAACGTCGATGCCATCCTGCAAGGTCTCAAGCAGGACAAATACGTTTGGAAGGTCTCCAATCCGAAAGCCAACCTCGCGGCGCGTGTCTACACGATGTCCGGCCTGAAAAAAGTCGGCCCGGGGATGTTCGCGTTGAAGAAATAGCGCGAAGAGAAAGCGAATTCACGAGAGGCGGGGAGGTTGCTCCCCGCCTTTTCGTTTTGGGAAACGAGCGGCGGCGGGGACGCCGCCGCTACATAAAGGTGGATCGCGCCCTCCGGGCGCGATGAATGAGTTCGATTATCGCGCTGGGACAGCGCGATCCACCTACAGAGCCGACGCGAAGCGCTCGCGCAATTCGGCCCACGGTTCTGTGCCCACGGCGACGCGCAGGAGATACGGGTCGATGCCGCAGTCTTTGGCCCAAGCGAGTTCGTGGTAGTGAGCCAATTGCACGTAGGGACAGACGAGGGAGTAGCTCGTGCCGAGGCTGATGCCGCGGCTGAGTTGGAGATTTTCGAAGATGCGCGGGGTATTCGTTGCGGCATCGTGCGGGAGGAAAGATACAACCGCGCCGTAACCTCCGCCGGGTTTGCGGAGTTGTTCGTAGACGGGCGAGGGATGGAGTCCGGGATACCAGACGTGTTCGATGGCGGGGTGTGATGCGAGGAGGCGGGCCAATTCGAGGGCGTTGGTATTGGCGAAGTTCATGCGCTCCGGAAAATCGCGGGAGTTGTATTCGAGCACTTCGAGATCACGTGCGTAGATTCCGCCGGGTGCGGTCGAGGGCAGCGTGTCGGCGAAAAGTCCGCGCGGATTGACGGCGAGGGCTCCGGCCATGACATCGCCTTCGCCCGAGATCGCTTTGGTCAGGCTGGTGGCAACGAAGTCGACGTGGGGCAAAACGTCGACGTTGAAGAACGTGCCGATGGTGTCGTCGACGATGACCGGCACACCGCGGGCGGCGGCCAAATGGTGCAGCGCGGGCAGATCGGGCGTATTGAGCAGCGGATTGCTCGGGAACTCGCAGAAAATGCCGGCGATTTCCTCGCGGTCGAGCAGGTCGCGCAGCTTCGCCAAGTCCGCCGCATCGCCGCGCGGGAAGAACTCCACTCCGGGGCCGAATTTCGAAAGAATTTTCAGCGTGTCGGTGTAGGGAAAACCGAACATGACCGTCCGTTTGCCCGGACGCCGCGCGGTGACCGCTTCGAACGCGGTGTAGATGGCGGCCATGCCGCTGGGATGCAGGCTGATGTTTGCGGCCGGAGCCCCCGACCATCCGGCGAGGCGGTCGCGCAGGATTTGCTCGAGCTTGGCGTCGGGCGCGGCGAGCCGGCGTGACTTGAGCCAATCTTCCGCCGCACGCGAGGAAAGGATGCGTCCGGCGTGCTGCCAGTAAGCGCGGGCAGTGGGGAGATGGCCGGCGGGGAAGTAGGCAGCCCAGAGTCCGTCGACTTCGACCGCTTTGCCCTCGGCCAACGCGGCGCATTGCTTGGCCGCAGACTCGTCGGCGAAGGGGAGCACATCGCGTCCGGGTTTGGGATCGAGGGCCGCACGGATTTTTTGGATGAGCGGATGGAAAAAGAAGCGCGGGTAACCTGTGCGCATGCGGTCGATGACGCGGGGCTCTTTTTCCTCGTAACCGATGACGTCGTTCCAAGTGGGTAGACAGACCGAAACAGCGTGCAGCGAATCGGGGATAGGCGCGCCGAGATCTTCTGCACGGCAGAGCGGATGGGCGTGGAGCGGGTGCGTCATCGCGGTTGGAAAGGTAGGGGCACGCGGCTCGCGTGTCCGCAGTCAAGCGAGCGGACGAGCGGGCCGCTCGTCCCTACCTGAGCAAGAATCGTCATCGGGATCGCAGCGCTCGTGCCATGCGGGCCAGCGCTTCATCGAGTTGCTCGCGGGGGCAACCGAAGTTCAAACGGAGAAACCCGGACGGGGCACCGAAAGGAGTGCCGTCGGACAGTCCGACTCCGTGCTCTTCGAAAAACTTGGCGGCGTTGGGCAACCCGAGAGCGCGCGCATCGAGCCACGCGAGGTAAGTGGCTTCGACGTGCCAGGCGCGGATACCCGGAAGCGATGACGCGACGAATTTTTCCACGTGGTCGCGATTGGCGCGAAGGACATCGAGGAGTTGGTCGCGCCACGGCCAGCCGTGGCGAAAGGCGGCTTCGCAGCCGGCGTAGCCGAAAGCGTTGATCTCGGTGATGAGCCCGCGTGCGGCGCGCTGGAAGGTGCGGCGCGTGGCCGCGTCGGGAATGACCAGGAAGGCGCAGGCCAGTCCGGCGAGGTTGAAAGTTTTGCTCGGGGCGAACATGGCGACGACGGGCGGTCCGTCGGGTCCGGCGAATTTCAGTCCGCTGGTGTGTGCAAGGTCATCCAAGACGAGGTCGCAGTGGATTTCGTCCGAAACGAGCACGAGGTTGTGCTCGCGGCAGAACTCCGCCAGCCGTGCAACGGTCGATTCGGGGAAGACGCGCCCGACCGGATTGTGCGGGTTGCAGAGGATGAAAAGTTTGGTCTGCGGCGTGACCGCAACCTCGAGCGCGGCGAAATCGATGTCCCACACGCCGTCTTTCTCCGCGAGGTCGACTTTGCGCAGTCCGACGCCGGCGAATTCGGGCGCGCTGAGGAACGGCGGATAAACCGGCGTGCAGGTGAGCACTTCTTCGCCGGGTCGGACGAAGGCGCGGCAGGCGACGTTCAATGCGGGAACCAGCCCGGGAAACCAAACGATTTGCTCGGGCGCCGCGGCATAACCGTGATGGGTCTGCAAATAATCCACCGCAGCCTCGACCGTCGATGAGGGCGGCATGGTGTAGCCGAAGACGCCGTGCGCCGCGCGCTCTTGCAAGGCGGCGACGATTTCCGGCGCGGAGCGAAAATCCATGTCGGCGACCCACATGGGCAGGACGTCCCGTCCGGGGTAACGCTCCCATTTGAGCGATCCGGTGCCGTGGCGGTCGGGGCAGCTGGTGAAGTCGTAAGTCACAAGGCGTCAGAGCATGGCACTCCGTTCGCGCGGGGCAAGACGGATGCGTGTCAGGCGGCCGACGGGCCGAATTTGAACCACAGGAAGTAAAGCGCGAAGGCGGCTTGCAAAGCGATCGCGGCCCAGCTCCACGCGGTCATGGCCGTCCCAGGTTGTAGATGTTTGGGCACCTCGGCGGCGTGCACGGCCCGGTGGTTGAAGAACGACAGAACCGGCGCGGTGAGGAAGGAGAGCGTGGTGGCGAGGTCGACCAGTGCGGTGAAACTCGCCATGCCCCAGACGAGTATGGCGATGGAGCCCGCACCGAGAATGGTGAAGGCGATGCGGTAGACGTGGCGGTCGCCCTCGAGCGGAACGGAAGTATCCCGCTCTGCGGAAGCCGGCGCGAAGGCGAGGCGTAGTTGCACGACAAGAGCGGCGACAACGCGCGGGAAGGCGTCGATCACGGTGACCGAGGTGGAAAGCATGACGAGGAACGCGGCGGTGCCGATGAGGGGCTGCGCCCAGCCGCCGAGTGTTGCGGTGTAGAGATCGATGACCTGGGCGGCGAACTTGGAGGCGTTGTTGTCGAAGTCGAGGCCCTGTCCATACATCATGCCCGTGCCGAGAAGAACGAAGGCCAGCGCGAGCAGGAGAGTGGCGAAGTAACCGGCATCGAAGTCCATGAGCACGCCGCGCGGCTCCGGTTTGATGCCTTGATGCTTGGCCCGCGCGACGGTCCAGAGCGAGCTCCAGACCGAAATGTCGATGGCCGAGGGCATCCAACCGACGAGGGCCACGCAGAAGGCGATGCCCGCGGCGTCGAACACGGCGCCGGAAGGAATCAGCGCACCCCAGGACCATTCGATGCGCCCGAGGGCGAACCACATGGCGGCCAACGTGCAAACGGTGAGCACGGGCATGACAATTTTGATGAAGCGGTCGAGCCAGACGTAGCCGCCGCCGGCGAGAAGAACGGCAGCAACGACAATCAGGGCGGCCGAAACCAAAGCGGGCCCATTGGCCGCACCCACCGTCGAGGCCAGAAAAGGATCGAGCCCGAACACGGCGATGGCCACGCCGGCGGTGACCACTGTTACCACTGCCGTGATGGTGAACATGGTGGCCAAGGTGAGGAGCGCGAAGACCACGAGGGTCCAACGGCCTTGGCGCCGGTAGCCGTCGAGGAGCGAATGCCCGGTCGCGGCCGCGTATTGCGGTCCGAAGCGGAAAGCGGGGAACTTGACGATGTTGGCCACGATGACCACGAGGATCATGGACAGTCCGAACATGGCGCCGGCACGCGTCGATTGGACGAGGTGGGAGACGCCGACTGCCGCGCCGGCAAAGAGGAGGCCGGGGCCGAAGGCGGACCAGAAAGAACGTTGCTTTTCCATGATCACGCCGCCCGCAGGACGTGCTTCAGCGCGCGGCGTATTCGGCCAGCTTGCCGTCGTTGAGATCTTTCAGCACCGTGCAGAGGTAGACCGGTTCGTCGCGGTGCGCGCGGTATTTGGTGATCTCTTTCTT
>CAYQMP010000046.1:0-8689 GCA_964418615.1 uncultured Chthoniobacter sp.
AAGACTTCAGCCTCTACCAACGCAGGTAGGGACGAGCGGCTCGCTCGTCCGCTCCTTTTCCAACGGACACGCGAGCCGCGTGTCCCTACCATCAGAAGCGTTTTTGAGGATCCCGCTCTACCACGGGACTGGCCTCGAAGCGCAGGATTTCGAGGGCTGAGGTATCGCGCCGGGACGGCGCGATCCACCTTGCCTCAGCCGGCGGCGGGCGCCAACTCCTCGGCGCTTTCGTTTCGCGGCGGGGCCTTGGCTCTGGAGAATTCGCCGGTCGAGTCGGTGAATTTCACGCTGACCAATTTGCTCACGCCCTGCTCTTCCATGGTCACCCCGTAGAGCACGTCGGCGCGGGAGATGGTGCGCTTGTTGTGCGTGATGACGAGGAACTGGCTCTGCTGGACGAAGCGGTCGAGCATGGCGAGGAAGCGATTGATGTTCGATTCGTCGAGCGGGGCGTCCATTTCGTCCAAAATGCAGAACGGACTGGGCTTCACCATGTAAATGGCGAAGAGCAGGGCCACCGCCGTCATGGTGCGCTCGCCGCCGGAGAGCAAAGAGACGCTTTGCAACTGCTTGCCGGGGGGCTTGGCCGTGATTTCGATGCCGCTTTCCAGCGGGTCCTCCTCGTTCATCAGGGCAAGGTCCGCCTTGCCGCCGCCGAAGAGTTCTTTGAAGGTCCCTCGGAAGTTGTCGCGGATCTTGACGAAGGTTTCGGCGAAAAGCGTGGTCGTCGTGGTGTTGATCTTCTTGATCACCTCGAGCAACTCCTCTTTGGAGTTGGTCAGGTCGGTGAACTGCTCGTCGAGGAACTTCTGGCGGTCGAGCAGGTCGTCGAATTCCTGGATGGCGTCGATATTGACCGGTCCCATCGAATCGAGCTTGTCGCGCAATTCGGTGACATAGGCCTCGATCTCGTTCCAATCGAGTTCGGCTTCGATTCCCTCAGCCGCGACCTCCTTGGCTTCCGCGTTGGATTCAACCTCGGCTTCGACCGCAACCACTTCCCCTCCCTCTGCGCTCTCCGCGCCCTCTGCGATATCACCTTCGGTTGCCCGCGATTTACGCCGCTTGCGGTGATCACGCACCGCGCAGTGCAGCGCGTAGCTGTCGAGTTGAACTTCGCCCAATTCGACGTGGTGACGGCGGCGGATGTCGTCGGCTAGGTTTTCCGCTTTGAGCCGCAGTTCGGCGGCCTGGACCTCGAGCTTGCCCTTTTGGTCCTGCATTTCGCCATGTTCGCGGCGCATCTGACGCAGCCCTTCATCGGCGGATTGCACTTCGGCTTGCAGGCTGATGCGCTCCTTTTGCAAATCGTCGAGGCCGGATTGCTTCTCGTCGATTTCGGTCTGCAATGCTTCGGCCTCTGCGGCGAGGGCTTGCGTTTGCTCCTCGACCGAGGTGATGCGCCCTTCGGCCGAAGCTTTCTCCTGCTCGCGCTGGCGCACCGTCTCCTCGAGTTCCTCGATGCGGCTGAGCATGGGGGTGCGCTGGGCCTGCAGGCTTTCCTCGAGTTGGCGGGAGGCGGCCAGTTGGACCCGCAGTTCGTTGAACTGTTCGGCCGCCGCCTCCTCCTCCCCGGCTTCGCGTTCCGCCTGCGCCATGGCCTCGGCAGACTTGGTGTTGGCTTCCTCGACCTGCTGACGGCATGCGGAGATGCGGTCGGACAACTCCTGCGCTTTTTGTTTGGCCGCTGCGAGATCTTCCGCGGCGCGCTCCTGTTCGCGCTTCAGGCCGGTGGAGCGGTTCTCCGCTTCTTGCAATTCTTTCTCGAGCAAGCCGTGGTTGGCCCGAAGAGCCGCGAGTTCGTTCTGTTTGGCGCGGACATCGGCGCGGGCGGACTCGAGCGCTTCCTTTTGTCCGTCACGACCGGACAGCACGCCAAGCCGGACTTGCTCGTGCTTGGCCAATTCGGCTTGGAGAAGGCCGAGTTTCTGTCCGAGGGAAACAATCTCGTCCCGGCGCTGCAGCGCGGACGTAGCCCCCTCCCCGGCGCGTCCACCGGTGACGATGCCCGCGGCATCGATCAGTTCGCCGTGCTGCGTGGCGAAAGCGGTGGACGGGTAACGTCCGCGCAATTCGGTGGCATGATCCAGGTTGGTGGCCAGAGCCACGCCATGAAGCACGCCCCGCACGAGACGCTGCAGGTCGTCGCCCTCGCAACGGACGCGATCCGCCGCCCAGCCAAGCGAACCTTCGGGTGCAGGGCCCGTTTCGGGAAAATGGTTGCCGTTGGGCGCGACCACACTGGCGCGTCCGAGTTTGTGCTCGTAGAGCGATTCCAGGATTTCGCGGGCCGAAGTTTTGTCGGTGATGACGATGGTGTCGCCGCGGGATCCGAGGGCGGCTTCGATGGCCGGAAGGAATCCGGATTCGACGCGGAGCAGGCTGCCGAGCATGCCGCGGACAGCGGGTTTGAAGTGCTCGGGACGATCGAGTCCGCGCAAGACCGCCTGCGCCCCGGGCGCGGCGCCCTCGCCTTCGAGGTTGAGTTGCTCGAGCACTTCGAGGCGGGATTGGATCTGCGCCAGGTTGCGCTGCGCGTTGGCCATTTCCTGCTCGACGCGCTGGCGCTCGAGTTCGCCTCGCTCCACTTCGGCTTCGGCCCGGTCGAGCGAGGTCTCGGCGGCGTGCAGAGCTTCGGTCGCGGCGGCGACTTGCCCGGCTGTTTCCTCGAGACGTTGGCGGGCGGAGGACTGCGCTTCGAAGATTTGACGCGCTTCGGCTTCCAGCGACTCGATGCGGGATTGGGTCGCTTCACGGCGGGCTTCGAGACCGGCCAGTTCGCCTTGCAGGCGGAGGGATTCGTTCTCGGCCTTGCTGATCTCGGCGCGCAGGGCTTCCATCGATTGCTTCGAGGATTCGCGGCGCCCGGCGCTCTCGCGGAGGCGGGCTTGCAGTGCGTCGAGGGCGGCGGAACGCTCGGCCAGCTCGGCCGCCACCTTGACCACCTGCTCGTCGGTGCGCCCCATTTCCTCGCGTTGCACGCGCTGGCGCTCGCGGGATGCGGCGATTTCCTGATCGCAACGGGCGATGGTTTGGCGCAACTGCTCGCAGATCTCGCCGTTGTGCGTGGCGCGGCTCTGCGCTTGAACCATGCGGTCGCGGAGGGACTGCATCGACTGACGCGAGGATTCGACCTGCTGTTCGAGTTCGTTCAAACGCGTGCGGTGTCCTGCGATGGCCGCTTCGCCCTCCTCGAGGGCGGCGGAGGTTTCGCTCCAACGCGATTCGAGCGAGCGCAGTTTGTCGTGCAGATCGCGCTGGGACCCGGCGATCTGGTCGTGCTGGCGGCGGACAAAATTGAGTTCGAGAACCTTGAGGTCGTTGGAGAGCGCTTGGTAGCGGCGGGCCTTGCCGGCTTGGCGTTGGAGCGATCCGATCTGGCGCTTCACCTCGCGCATGATGTCGTTCACGCGGACAAGATTCGCCTCGGTGTATTCCAGTTTGCGCAGAGCTTCCTTTTTCTGCGCCTTGAATTTGGTGATGCCGGCGGCCTCCTCGAACACGGCGCGGCGGTCTTCGGGACGGCTGCTCAGGATCAGGTCGATCTTGCCCTGCTCCATGATCGAGTAGCTGCTGCGGCCGATGCCGGTGTCCATGAACAACTCGTGGATGTCGCGCAGACGGCACGGCGTTTTGTTGAGCAGGTATTCGCCTTTGCCGTCGCGGAAAATGCGGCGCGTCACGCACACCTCCTCGTAGTCCGTGCCGAGGTGCTCGGCGCATCCGCCGAAGGTGAGCGAAACTTCGGCCATCCCGACCGCGGTGCGCGAGTCGGTGCCGCTGAAGATGACGTCGGCCATTTCGCCGCCACGCAGCGCTTTGGCCGATTGCTCGCCGAGGCACCAGCGGATGGCATCGAGGATGTTCGACTTGCCGCAGCCGTTCGGGCCGACGACCGAAGTGATGCCTTCGTGAAATTCCAGGTGCGTCTTGTTAACGAAAGACTTAAAACCTACCAGTTCGAGCGATTTGAGATACATGGGGAAGAAACTCCAAAACACAATTGTTAGGGTTGTCCCGAATGGTTGGCAACCCCGCATACCACTAATTGTGGTGCTTTTGCCCGCGTCCCCCCATATTTAGCGTTCTATGTCCCCATCTGCGAACAGCTTCTCGTTTGAGGGAAAGACGGATCAGGACCTTCTTTTCGACTTCCTCCGCTTCCGCAGCGTCTCGACCAAACCCGACCACGCGCCGCAAATGCGGGCCTGTGCGGAATGGCTTTGCGCTCTGCTGAAGCATGGCGGCTTCTTGGCCGAGGTGGCGGAGACCGGCGGCCACCCCGCTGTGCTGGCCCGCGGACCCGAGGTGCCGGGCAAGCCGACGGTGCTTATTTACGGGCATTATGACGTGCAACCCGAGGAGCCGGTGGGGCTGTGGACCTCCCCGCCGTTCGAGCCGGCCATTCGCAACAAGCGCGTCTTCGCCCGGGGCGCCACGGACAACAAAGGACAAATCCTCGCCCACATCCTCGGTGCCATCCATCTGCTCCGCGAGAACGGCTCGTTGCCGGTCAATTTGATTTTCCTCATCGAAGGCGAAGAAGAAGTCGGCAGCACCCACCTCGACGACTTCATCCGGGCGCGACGGAGCGAACTGCGCTGCGACATTATTGCCATCTCGGACACCGGAATGGTGGCCGAGGGTCATCCCACCCTCACCCAAAGCCTGCGCGGCATCGCCGCGATGGAGATCATCATTCGCGGACCGGCGACCGATCTGCACTCCGGCATCTTCGGCGGCGCGGTGATGAATCCGGCGGCGGCCTTGGTCAAGATGCTGGCCGGCCTGCACGATGAACACGGACGCATCGCGGTCCCCGGGTTTTATGACGATGTGGTCAAGCCGGATCCCGCCGAGCGCGAGGCGCTGGCCTCGTTGCCAGTCAGCGAGTCCGACTATCAACGGGAAACAGGCGTCCTCATCCTCACCGGCGAAGAGGGTTTCAGCACGGTCGAGCGCATCGGCATCCGCCCCACGGCCGAAATCAACGGCCTGACCAGCGGTTACCAGGGCGAAGGCACCAAGACGGTGCTTCCCTCGACCGCGTCGGCCAAACTCACCTTCCGGCTCGTCCCCAACCAGAAGCCCGACCGCGCTCTCAATCTCGTGGAAATCCACCTGCAAAATCTTCTCCCCGCGGGCGTGGAGATGGAAATCATCCGCGGCCACGGCGGCATGCCCTACGTGCTCGATTTGAAAAGCCCCTGGTGCGGCGCAGCCCTGCGCGCGCTTGAGACGACCTTCGGGCGCAAGCCCGCCCTCATGCGCGAAGGCGGGAGCATTCCCATCGTGCAAACTTTCCGCGATCTGCTCGGTTGCGACACCCTGCTCCTCGGTCTGGCCGCTCCCGATTGCAAAGCACACGCCCCGGACGAGAACTTTCCCCTGGAAAACTTCGAGGCCGGAATCCGGTTGCATCAAAATCTCCTGCACGAACTCGCCTCCGGCGCCTGACCATTCGGGATGACCGGCTCCCCTGACTCCCCAAGCCTCGATGTTCTCATCGTCGGTGCGGGCATTGCGGGATTGACCGCAGCCCGGGCCCTTCGCGCCAGTGGCAAGAGCGTGCTGGTCTTGGAGAAGAGCCGCGGCTTCGGCGGCCGTGCCGCCACGCGGCGATGGGAGGGATTGCCCGTCGACCACGGCGCGCAGTTTTTCACCGCCCGCTCGGAGGCATTCCGGACCCAAGTCGACGAGTGGCTGCGCCGCGGCGTTTGCTTCGAGTGGTGCCGCGGCTTGCACCGTGCTTCCGGCGAAGGTCCACGGCCACCGGATGGTGACAACTTCCCCCGGTATGCCTGCCGCGAAGGAATGTCTTCCCTCGGCCGCGATCTGGCCGGGGCCGATCCTGCATTCGTTCTCCGCGAGACCAAGGTTGTTTCCGTGCGAAAGCAAGGCACTGCCTGGGAGGTGGGAACGGAGGATGGCCGTGTCTTTGGTGGCGGTGCGCTCATCGTGACCGCCCCACCGCCCCAATCCGCCGCACTGCTCCCAACTGCGGCGCCCGAAGCGGCGGCGAAATTATCGGCCATACAGATGGCGCCTTGCCTTGCTCTGGTCGCGCGTTACCCCCGCCGCGAACTTCCGTGGCGCGGAATTCAAGCGCCCGAGCATCCCCTGCTCTCTTGGATCGGCCACGACACTTCCAAACGCCCGGATCTCCACCCCGACCGCAGTGTGGTCGTTGTCCATGCTTCCGCGGAGTTCAGCCGACAAAACTACGATGCGAAGGAAGGAGCGCTGGCCGCACAGTTGCTGACCGCCGCAAGTCGCGTGGCCGGCACCGACTTGTCGTCACCGCGCGCCTTTTTCCTGCAGCGCTGGCGTTACGCCCTCGGCACAGACGAGGCAAGTGCGGGTGCGGCTTTATTTGCCGACGAGGCACCGCTCGTTCTGGCCGGCGACACTCTGGCCGGTGGCAAAATCGAAGGCGCATGGCTCTCCGGACAAGAGGCTGCGCGCCTGCTATCAGCGTCCTGACTGCCGGGACAAGCGCTTCACCCGGTAAGTGGCAAAGGCCTCGGAGCCGGCGATGGCGAAGCTTTCCAAAGCCAAGGGAACCGACGCGGCCAACAGACCGCGATCCGCGGGACCGGTCAGCGTCGGCGCGGCGGCCCCTCCGAAAACAAGGGGGGCGAACGTGACGTGGATGCGGTGCAACAAGCCCCGCTCGAGCATGGCCTTGATCAGCGTCGGACCGCCTTCGCAGACGGCATCGCGAACCCCGTATTCCTCGGCCAGAACGAGAAGCGCTTTGGCCAAATCAACGCGCCGTCCCTGCGCTTCGACCCGGACATCGGCCAGCTTCTCCAGGCGGCGGCGGGCCGCAGACGGCATGGCCCGTGTGGTGAAAATGACGATGGGTGCCCCGGGAGTCCGGAAGACCTTGAGATCCGGACGAAGGATTCCGCTGTTGCTGAAAATGACGCGCAGTGGCTCGGCAGTGCGTCCCTCGCGCATGCGCATCTCGCGCAAATCGAGGGCCGGCAGAGCCATTGCCATGTTGTCCGCTTCAAGCGTCCCCCGGCCCACGAGCAAGGCATCGCCCCGCGCCCGGATTTCGAGCAAGCGCCTTTTGTCCTGCGGCGAAGTGAAGCCGGTGGGCGTGTAATCCCGCGTGGACGTCTTGCCGTCCACGGTCACGGCGAAGTTCGCCTCGACGACGGGGAGCTTCATTCGCTGTGCTCGATCTGATCCTCGAGTCGGTCGACCTCCTTGTGCATATCGCGCAGGTTGATCGCCTCGTGGGTCGAAGACCGGTAGAAAAGGAAGACCAGCCCTCCGGCCAGACTGCCGACCGTGTTGATGAGGAACCCCGTGACTGAGATGAGCGTTGCCACTGCGGCGGTCACGCCAAATGGCGCGAGGAGCGAGACAAACAGGCTCTCGCGCAGGCCGATGCCCGACACACTGATCGGGATGGCGGTGATCACCGCCACGATGGGCAGGACGGAAAACACGTCGACCAGACCGAGTTGATCGGTGAACGCCCGGGCGGCGCAGTAAAAGGTGATGAAAAACATGGCGAACAGCGGGAAGGAAACGAGGAAGGCCCAGATCGTTTGACGCCATCCTTTGGCATACATGTGGCAGGCCGCCGACACCTCGACGATGCGTCCGCGCAGCGGGGTCCACTGCGGCAGGTAATGCACCCATCCGAAGGCAGAGCCGATGAACATGCCGGCGATGACCACCACCGCACCGGCCAGCAACCAGAGGAGCGTGGTGAGCAGGGCGGAGCTGGCCGCCGAAACGCTCAGTTTGTCGTAACGGAAGTAAAGAAAACCGAGACTGATGAGTATGAGTGCCATCATCCCGATCACGCGGTCCATGAAAACGCTGAGCAAGGCGGCGGCCTTGTTGTCGCGCGTCTCGCGCATGGTGAGAAACATCTTCACCACGTCCCCGCCGGTCGACCCCAGCATGAACAAATTGAAGAACATCCCGATCATGAAAAGTTGCCACGTGCGCAGCCAACCCATCTTGATGCCCTGGACATTGAGCAGAACCTTCCACCGCACCGTGGCAAGGACCGTGCAGCCGAAAAACACAAGCACGCCGACCCACAACCAGTTCCAGTTGGCCTGGCGCAGGGCTTCGCCCATCTGGGCGCGCTTCTCGGGATCGTGGAAAACCCACCAAAGCAGGCCGACCGTGACCGCGACCTGCAACACCGTGAGCAGAGTTTTTTTCATGCGCCGAAAACGCCGTAAATCAATCAGTTAAGCCGTCCGGACGAAATCACTTTTTTGGCCGTGGCTTCCCCGCTGGTCATCACGGCGTCGATACTCGCCCCGCAAGCTGCATCGCCCGCCACGAGCACACCGGCAGGCGGATCCCCCCAAGGTGCCGGTCGGTGCTCGAAACCCGGCAACTGCTCGGGAACGGCATACGGAACTTGGACGAAAGATAGCGGACGCAGCTCTTCTGCTGATGCCCCGAACCAGGCCGCAACCTGAGTCGCGACAAAGTCCGCATCGGAGGCACGTTCGTGCTCCGGGAGAACGGTGACGCTCCACAAATGCTCTCCGGCAGGCGCGAGGTCCGGAGCTGCGTTGGTGACCAGTGCCGCGTGAAGCACCGGACAATCGTCACGGCGCGGCGGAAGGCACAACCAAGCGCCGTGATAAAAAGGACGCCGCGCCGCGAAATAATGGACCGCCGTGCCGCGCGCAGGACGTGGAGC
>CAYQMP010000047.1:0-8628 GCA_964418615.1 uncultured Chthoniobacter sp.
CATGATGATCTCCGCCAAAATGCAACAAGCGCTCAACGCGCAAATCGGGATGGAATTCGCCGCTGCCATGAAATACGACGCCATGGCCGCGCACTTTGAGGCCGAGGCCTTGCCGCAGACGGCCAAACGTTTCTTCAAGCAAGCGGGCGAGGAGCGCGAGCATGCGCACAAATTCCTCCGCTACGTGCTCGATGCAGGTGGACGCGTCCAGATTCCCGCAATCCCCGCCCCGCCGCATACCTACAAATCTTCCGAAGCCGCGGCGCAAGCCGCACTGGACAGCGAGATGGCCGTGACCAAGTCGATCAACAAGATCATGGATCTGGCCATCGAGGAAAAAGACCACGCCACCGTGGCCATGCTGCAGTGGTTCGTCACCGAGCAGGTGGAAGAAATCGCGTCGGCCGATCAGTTCCTGCGCCTCGTGCAGCGCGCCGGGGAGAAAAACATCCTCGCCGTCGAGGATTATCTGGCGGACACGGCCGAAGAGGAATAACGGCCGTTCCTTAGAGGACAGACTTCAGGGCTTGGGCAGGGGGCACGGGCGTCCCGCCCGTGTTGTCTTTTATCGAAACGGGCGGGACGCCCGTTCCCCCTGAGAGCGCCGCGCCTCTTTGTCATCAGGCTGCCCCTTCCGGTGCCTTCAGCCGCGTCAACAGGCCCCCGTGGCGCCGGCGCGTGTCGTTCTGCCGCACCGCTGTAGCCAATGCCTTGCGCTGGCCGGCGACAACGACCAGCTGCTTGCCGCGCGTGATGCCGGTGTAGAGCAGGTTGCGCTGCAGGAGGAGAAAATGCTGCATGGCCAGCGGGATGACCACCGCGGGGAATTCCGAGCCTTGGCTTTTGTGGATGCTGATGGCGTAGGCCGGTTCCACTTGGTCCAGCTCGCCGAATTGATAGACCGCGCGCCGGCCGTCGAAGTCGATGCCGACCTCGCGGGCCTCGGGATCGATGGCGGCGACGCGGCCGATATCGCCGTTGAAGACCTCCTTTTCGTAGTCGTTGCGGGTCTGGAGGACCTTGTCCCCCACGCGGAATTTCGTCCCGAAGCGCTCGATTTCCGGCCGGTCAGGTCGGGGCGGATTGAGGGCGGCTTGCAGTGCGACGTTCAGTTCGCGGATACCCAGACTGCCGCGGTGCATGGGCGCGAGCACCTGGACATCGCGCACCGGATCGAGTCCGAGCCGTTTGGGGATCTCCTCGCGCACCAACCGCAAGACAAGACGCGCGATCTCCTCCGGTTCCTCGCGATGCAGGAAAGCGAAGTCGGCACCCTTTTCCGCCGGATCCTCCGGCACGCGCCCGTGTCGGACGTCATGCGCCGCACGCACGATGCGGCTGGCTTCGGCTTGGCGGAAAATTTCGGTCAGACGAACCGACGGCACCGTGCCGCTCGAGAGCAAGTCGGCCAGCACCGAGCCCGGGCCCACGCTGGGCAACTGATCGGGATCTCCGACCAAAAGAAGCGATCCGTCGGGCGGCAATGCCCGGCAGAGGGAGGCCATGAGCGGGACATCGACCATGGAAAACTCGTCGACCACCACGAGGTCGGTCTCGAGCGGATGCTTGAAGCCGCGCTTGAACCCGCCGCTGGGGAGGAACTCGAGCAGACGGTGGATGGTCTGGGCGCGGTGCCCGGTCGATTCGCCCATGCGCTTGGCCGCGCGTCCGGTCGGGGCGCACAGTTGGAAGCGGACTTTCTTCGCGGCGAGGATTTTGAGCAGACTGTCGAGCAGGGTGGTCTTGCCCACCCCGGGACCGCCGGTGATCACGGCCACGCGCGCTCCGAGCACGCGTTGCAGGGCGTCCGTCTGGCTCGGCGAAAGGGTCTTGCCCGTTTTTTCCTGCACCCAGATCAGGGCCTTGTCGAAGTCGATGGCCCGGGCCGGCGGGGGCGCCTCCGCAAGCCGGCGTAGCGTGGCGGCGATGGTTTTCTCGGCGGCTTGGAGAGCGGGCAAAAAGACGAAGACCTCGCCGTTCACCTTTTCCGTCGCCAAATGACCGTCGGCCACCTCGCGATCGAGGGCTCCGGCCACCACGGCTTCGTCGACCCCGAGCAGTTGTCCGGCCGACGAAAGAAGATCCGCCCGCGGCAACGCGGTGTGACCTTCACCCGTAGCCTCCGACAAGACATGCTGCAGACCTCCGCGGGCGCGCAGGATGGAATCGTGTCCGAAGCCGAGTTTCCCGCCCACCGCGTCAGCCGACTTGAAGCCGATGCCGGGAATATCGCGCGCCAGCAGGTAAGGATTGGCCCGCACGCGGGCGATGGCGTCCTCCCCGTAGACTTTGAACACGCGCAGCGCCCGGCTGGTGCTGATGCCGTGGCTGTGCAGGAAGACCATGATGTCGCGGACCACCCGCTGCTCGGCCCACGCGGATTTGATTTGCCGGCGCCGCCCCTCGCCGATGCCCTCCACGTCCTGCAGGCGGGCGGACGACTCCTCGATGATGTCGAAAATTTTCTCCCCGAATTTGGCCACCATCTTTTTCGCGTAGACCGGGCCGATGCCTTTGATCAGTCCGCTGCCGAGGTATTTCTCGATACCTTCGAGCGAGGTCGGCGCCTGGCAGCGGATTTCGGACGCGCGCAGTTGCATGCCGTGGTCGCGGTTCCGCTCCCAGCGACCTTCGGCCGTGATCCATTCCCCCGGTGAAACCGCGGCCACGGTGCCGACCACCGCGACCAGATCGCGCCGGCCTTTGACTTTCACTTTGAGCACGGCGAAGCCGGTGTCCTCGTTGTGGAAGGTCACGCGCTCGACCAAACCGGAAAGGCCGTCGGCCGGAGTCTCGCCTCGCGCGTTCATGGCGGCATGATGGCACAAACGGACGGCCGCTGCATCGGCTTGCTTGCGCGCGGATCTTGGGGCACTATCTTCCTCAGATGTTCAGGCTGACGCGCCAAGAACGACGGCTCGTCGCTTTCATCCTGGCGGCTTTCCTTGCGGGGCTTGGGATCAAGCACTGGCGGGAGGCGAGGGAAACGGAGGCGGCGGTGGCGGAAGCGGCGCAAGCTCCTTGACCCATGCAAAAACCGGCTTTCCACGAAACCCTCGACCAAGTGGTGACGCGCGATCCGCGCTATAGCCGCGAGGCCTACGGTTTCCTGCGCGAGGCGCTGGAATTCACGCAAAAGAAACGCCGCAAATCGCGCGCCGAATCGACCCACGTCTCGGCCAATGAACTCCTCGAGGGATTCCGCGAATACTCGCTGCAGCAATTCGGCCCGATGGGCCTGACCGTCCTCGAATACTGGGGCGTGCGTTCGACCGGCGATGTCGGCCGCATGGTTTTCAATCTCATCGAAGCCGGTGTCTTCGGACGTGCCGACGACGACCGCATCGAGGATTTCGAAAACGGCTTCAGCTTCGAAGAAGCCTTCGTCGCGCCGTTCCGTCCGGTCGAAAAGAAAAAGACCCGCCGCAGCCCGCGCCAACGCAAAGTCGCGCAGGAGGCCAACTAACGCGGCCGGCCGCCGCGCCGACCCGCCATGCCGGATTTCCTGCCCCAACCCGACCCCGCCGCCGCGGCACTTTCCCGAGGAAACACGCAGACCCGCGTCCTGCCCAACGGTTTCACCGTGCTGGTCGAGCCGGACCATTCCGCGCCGGTGGCCAGCGTGCAGGTCTGGGTGCAAAGCGGCAGCATCCATGAAGGCCAATGGCTCGGCGCCGGGCTGTCGCATTTGCTCGAGCACATGATTTTCAAGGGCACGGAAAAACGCGGACCGAATGAAATCGCCCGCGCCGTGCAGGAAGCCGGCGGATACGTCAACGCCTACACGTCGTTCGACCGCACGGTCTACTGGATCGACGTCCCGGCCGACGGCGCGGCCACCGCGATGGAACTGCTGGCCGATGCCACGCTGCATTCCACTTTGCCTGCCGGGGAATTCGCCAAAGAACAGGAAGTGATCCGCCGCGAATTCGCCATGGGCTTCGACGACCCGAACCGCATGAGCACCGAGCTGATGCTCTCGACCGCTTTCTCCGCCAGCCCTTACCGGCATCCGATCATCGGACACCTCGAAGTCTTCAACCGCCTGACCCGCGACGACCTCGTCGCCTACTACCGCGCACGCTACACGCCGGAGAACATGTTCCTTGTCGTCACCGGCGACGTGGACCCCGCGCAGGTTTTCGCCGACGCGGAAAAATGGTTCGGGTCCGTTCCACGCCAAGCCCAGCCGCCGCTCTTCATCCCGCATGAACCGCCGCAGCTCGGACGCCGCGAGGCGCACGAGGAATTCGAGACCGAGCTGACCCGCTGCTCGATCGTTTGGCATATCCCGCCGGTCACCCACCCCGACACCGCGCCGCTCGACGTGCTGGCCACCGTGCTCGGGGGCGGACGCAGCACGCCGCTGCACCTCGAGTTGAGGGAGAAGAAAAATTTGGTCCACCACATCTCGGCCTATTCCTACATGGCCGGCGAAATGGGACTCTTCGGCATCGACTTCCTCTGCGAACCGGACAAACGCGCCGAAGCCGAGCACGCGGTCCGTGAAATCGTCGAACGCTACCGCGAGCAAGCGGCCAGCGCCGCCGAGGTGGCCAAGGCGCGCAAGAGCATCCTGGCCGACCAATTGAACAATCTTTCCACCGCCCGCGGCCGCGCCTCCGACATCGGCGGGAGTTGGCTGCTGGCCCGCAATCCGGACCTCGGCTCGGAATATCTTACCCAAGTCGGACGCGTCGAAGCGTCCGATTTGCAGCGCGTGGCCAAGTGTTATCTGACCGACTCCAAGTCGACGGTCACCTCGCTCAATCCGAAGGGTTCTCTCGCCCGGGGCGCCGCCGAGGCGCCCGCCCCTGGGGCCCGTCACATCGAAAAATTCACCCTGCCCAACGGACTGCGCGTGCTGGTCTGCGCGGACCACAAGCTGCCGCTGGTCAATCTGGTCGCCGTCTTCCGCGGCGGCCTCCTTGCCGAGACCGCGGCGACCAATGGCGTGACCGCCCTCGCCGCGCGCACGCTGATCAAGGGAACAACCCGCCGCCGCGCCGAGCAACTCAATGACGAAATCGAGGCGGTCGGCGGACAAATCCGCGCCGACTCGGGCAACAACAGCTTCAGCGTTTCGGTCGAAGTGATGAAGCCCGACCTCGGGCTGGGCATGGATATTCTATCCGATGTGCTGACCCACGCCGCCTTCCCCGAGGAAGAGATCGCCCGCGAAAAGGAGGATCAGATCGCCTCGATCAAGGCGGAGGACGAACAGATCACCACGATCGCCCGGCACGCCATGCGCCGCGCCGTGTTCGGCGACCATCCTTACGGACTGCGCTCCAATGGAACGGAACAATCAGTCCATGCCCTGACCCGCGACCAGCTGCTTACCTTCCGCGACGAGTGCGTCACCGCCAAAAACGGCGTCCTCGCCATTTTCGGCGATGTCTCTGCAGAGGAAGTCCGCGCCATGGCGGAGAAAATGTTCGGCGGGTTGCGCGAGGGCGCTTTGCTCATGACCGATCCGCCGGTCGCTCCCGCCCTCGGTGCCGCCGTCGAAGTGGTGGCCAACGAGCCCAAGCAGCAAGCGGTGCTCATGGCCGGATTCCGCGGCGCGGATGCCCTCAGTCCCGATCGCGCGGCCCTCGAGCTGATCGACACGGCAAGCAGCGACATGGCCTCGCGCTTCTTCCACCGCATCCGCGAGGAACTCGGTTTGGCTTACTTTGTCGGCGCCTCGCAAATGATGGGCTTCGCCCCGGGCATCTTCACCTTCTACCTGGGCACCGATCCGGCCAAAGTCGATCTGGTGCGGAAAAACTTCGACGAGGAAATTGCCGCGCTGGCCGCGGAGGGTCTGACCGAGGCCGAACTGGTCCGGGCCAAAAAGAAACTCATCGGGAGCGAGTCGATCCGGAACCAATCGCTCGAAGCCTTCGCCCATGTTGTCGCGGTGGATGAGCTCTACGGTCTCGGCGCCGAGCACTACGCGCAAAGAACGACGGAGATCAACGCGGTGACGCTCGAGCAGGTCCGTGACGTGGCGCGCCGGTATTTCCTCGAGCCGTTCCGGGCAACGGTGCTGGTCACGCCGGCCTGATGTAGCGTCGCCGTCCCCGGCGACGGCTGTTATCGGTAACGACCGGCGGCGGGGACGCCGCCGCTACATTGCAATCGCCCGCGGGCACGGGTAAAAATCCCGCCATGGCCGAAGTGCAAAATTCCCAACAGTCCGGCGAGATGACCCGCCGGTTCATCGAGTTCGTCCTCATGCAGGCGCAGCAGATCGCGCTGATGCTCGGACAAATCCCCGGTCCCGACGGCAAGCCGATGGAAGCGAATCTTCCGGTGGCACGCATCTTCATCGACCAACTGGAAATGATCCGCGAGAAAACGCGCGGCAATCTGACCAAGGAAGAAGAAGACGTGCTGACCAAGGTGCTGGCCGATTTGCAGCTGGCCTTCGTCGAGGCGGGTAATGCCAGACCAGCCCCCGCCGCCGCACCCACCACGCCTGCGGAGACTCCCCAAGCGGAAGCCAAAGCCGAAGCGCCGGCGGAAGAGGACAGCAAGAAGAAGTTCACCAAGAGCTACGGGTGATGAAGGTAGGGGCACGCGGCTCGCGTGCCCGTCAGCAGTGACTCGGACGAGCGAGCCGCTCGTCCCTACCCACCGACAAAAAAACCGGCGGCCTCTTGCGAAGCCGCCGGTTGGTGGAGAATAACCGGGAGGTTATTTGAGGTGCTTCGAGACGAGTTTGGTCATCTCGAACATGCTGACCGACTTCTTGCCGTTGAAGATGACCTTCAACTTGTCGTCGGCGTGGATCATCGTCTTTTTGACTTTGTCCTGCAGCTTGTTCTTCTTGATGTAATCCCAGAGCTTCTTCGTCATCTGGCCGCGGGGAGCGGGCTTGGCGCCCACGACGGCGGCGAGAGCGGCGGAGGGCGACACCGGCTTCATCAGCGCGGGATTCGCTTTCCGTTTTTTCTTCACCACTTTTTTCTTGGCGGCTTTTTTGACGGGTTTCTTAGCTGGTTTACGTTTGGTTGCTTTTTTCTTAGGCATAACGAGCTCTTGTGTTGGCAGGTTTTTTCCTAGGTAGCAACCACAATTTGTTGGGTTATCCAGCCTCCCGGAACCCCACCGGTAGGGGTGTCCCCCGAACCTCTCAAATCCCGTCCAGCCCGACGACCACCCGGTAAAAGCCCCGGCCACCGGCCCCGCCGCCCACGGACAGAGAGGAAACCTCTCCCGTGGCCGTGTGCGTTGCCTTGTCGGACCAGGTCTCGTCACCCAGCGACGCCTTGTGTTGCACGATGTATTGCCGGCCGGGGACGCTCGACCAGGTCAGGCTGACCTCGTTTTTTTCCCGATCGATCACGGTCGAAATAACGCGCAGGACCGAGTCCGCGCGGCGCGGATCGGTGCCGGCCACGGACTCCGAGACGTTGCTCTGCCCGTCGGCATCGGCGTCACGCGCGGCGTCCTGCCCGTCGTCGGGAGCAAAACCGTGGGTCACTTCGAAGCCGTCCGGCATGCCATCGCCGTCGGAATCCGCGTTGTCGAAGTCGGCCCCGTGCGTTGCCTCCTCCGCGTTGGGCAGCCCGTCGCCGTCGATGTCATCGGCCGAGGTTTTGCTGAAGGCCAACGAGGTGGAGAAAGTGGTGCTTTCGTTTTGGTTGGAGATCTCCACTTGCTCGGCGAGAGGCAACTGGCGGTTGCGGTAGCCGGCGCCGGGCAACGAGCCCGAGCTACGTGCCGCGTTGCGTCCGAGCACGGCGTAGACCGCGCCCCCGGCTGCATTGCGCAACCCGTAGGAGAAGTTGTCGCTTTCCACGCTGAGATTGGCCACGCCATTGAGGAGAAGGTCCATCTGGTTCGGACCCAGCCCGTGCCGCAAGTAGAGGGTCTTGACGTCCCTCGAAAGAGTGTAGTCCGCGCGCGCCACATCGCGTCCGCGCGGCAACCGTATCCGTTTGGTGATCGCTCCGTCGGACGAAAGGAATTCGACAAAATCGGGACCGAGGACGGGCGGCGTTGCCGCGTAGTCCATGTCGACGTGCCGGTGGTCGTTGAAGCCCGTGGTGTAGCGGTCCTTGAAAGCGGAGCAGCGGTTGTTGTCCGCCCCCTCCCCGTCGTGCTCCTCGGACGGATTGGAAACCGGCACGCCGATAACCTGCGCCGCAGTCTGCGTGGCGGGATCGTAGGTGAAGGCGTAGATGAGACGTCCGCCCCAGCGCTCGAAGCAGAGGTAAACCCGGTTGTTGCGCAGGATGTATTCGTCCTGCGTGTCATCATCGACGTCCTTAGCTTCGACGATGGTCGCTGCGGTCTGCGTGCCATTGCGGACCTGTTGCTCCCAAGCCGCGGCATCGGCCATGATGCCGACTTTGCGCACATGGCCGTGGAGTCGGAGCGCCCAGTAGGACACGGGGTCATAGGTGGTATCCTCAAAGGAGAGGACGCCGGAGTCGTTGCGGTCGAAGGTGACTTGGTAATTGCGCGACTGATAGAGGTCCGGGTTGGCGTCCTCATCGTGCCATGCCGTCTCGTAGATCATGGCGGAGTAGGTCCACTCGGCCAGTTTGCGCAGCGAACCGCCGGGCATGGCGGCAACGCGGTCCCACGAATCGCGCATGAGCGTGCCGGGGGTGTTCATGTCGCCGTAATTTT
>CAYQMP010000048.1:0-8621 GCA_964418615.1 uncultured Chthoniobacter sp.
GCGACGGCGAGCAGGAAGGCGCGTTCAACTTCGAGAAGCTGCGCTACGGCCGGATTATCATCATGACCGACGCCGACGTGGACGGCTCGCACATCCGCACGTTGCTCCTCACCTTCTTCTACCGCCAGATGACCGAGCTGGTCCGCCGCGGGTGCGTCTACATCGCGCAACCGCCGCTCTACCAGATCAAGCGCAAGAAGCGCGAGGAATACGTCGATGACGACGCGCAGTTGACCAAAATCCTCATCTCGCTCGGTGCGGAGGACGTGAAGCTCGTCCATCTGAAAAACAAAAAGACCTTCACCGAGACGCAGCTCAAAGAAATTCTCGAGTTGCTCGAGCGCCTCAACAAGCACAGCAACGCGATCAAGCGTCTGGGCGGCGATTTCGAGAGCTACCTCGAGGCGCGCGATGCCAAGACCGACAAGTTGCCCGAGTATCTGATCATGATCCGCGACGGCAACACGGAGTCGGTCGAATACTTCCACGACGAAACCGAGTTGCAGTCCTTCGCCAAAAAGAACAGCGACCTCAATCTTTTCGAAGTCGAAGCGGCCGAAGCCACCGAGGGCACCAACGGTGATGCCGCAACGAAGGAAAAAGAAAAATCCGCCCCCGGCCGCCGCCGCCGCGCGCGCCTCGTCGAAATCCACGAGTCGGTCGCCGTCGACAAGTTGATCAAGGAACTGGCCAAGAAGGGCCTCGAGATCGACCACTACACGGCGACGGACAAGCCGATCTTCCACCTCGTCGAAGGCGAGGGCGAACGCGAGACCAAGCACGAGATCTTCGCCATCCCGCGCATTCTCGAACTGGTCAAGGAAATCGGCCGCCGCGGCGTGCAGATCAAGCGATTCAAGGGTCTCGGCGAAATGAACGCCAAGGAACTTTTCCAGACGACGATGGATCCGGAAAAACGCCGGCTCCTGCGCGTCAAACTCGACGAAACCAACGCCGTCGAGGCCGACAAGATGTTCACCGTCCTCATGGGCGACGTGGTCGAACCGCGCCGCCACTTCATCGAGGACAATGCCCTCAACGTCCGCAACCTCGACGTCTAACCAACCCAAAACGATGCCCGCCAAATCCGCCGAAGCCAAAACCGAACCTGCCGCCGACAAAGCGTCCGCCCAGCGCAACAAGAACCTCGACCTCGCGCTGCAGCAGATCGCCAAGGACTACGGCGACGGCGCCATCATGCGCCTCGGCGACCATTCGCAGACCAACATCGACGTCATTCCGACAGGCAACATCATGATCGACCGCGCCCTCGGGGTGGGCGGCGTGCCGCGCGGCCGCATCATCGAGATTTACGGTCCGGAATCCTCGGGCAAAACGACCCTCACGCTCACCATCATCGCCCAGGCGCAGAAGCGCGGCGGGTTGGCCGCTTTCATCGACGTCGAGCACGCCCTCGATCCGAAATACGCGCAGCGTCTCGGGGTCAACCTCGACGACCTCCTTGTCTCGCAGCCCAACTCCGGCGAGGAAGCGCTCCGCATCTGCGAGACTCTGGTGCGTTCCAACGCGCTCGACGTCATTGTGGTCGATTCCGTCGCCGCCTTGGTCACCAAACAGGAGCTCGAAGGCGAAATCGGCGATTCGACGGTCGGCACGCAGGCCCGCCTGATGAGCGCGGCGATGCGCAAATTGACCGCACTCATTTCCAAAGCCCGCACCTGCTGCGTCTTCACCAACCAGATCCGCGAAAAAATCGGCGTGATGTTCGGCAATCCCGAGACCACGCCGGGCGGCAAGGCGCTCAAATTTTATTCGTCCGTCCGCATGGACATCCGCCGCATCGGCGCGATCAAGCAAAGCGACGGCGCCGTGACCGGCAACCGCACGCGCATCAAAGTGGTGAAAAACAAAGTCGCCCCGCCGTTCACCGAGGCCGAATTCGACATCATGTACAACGAGGGGATCAGCAATGTCGGGTCGCTCATCGACATCGCCTTGGAAAAAGGCATCCTCGAAAAGCGCGGTTCCTGGCTGAGCTACAAAGGCAACCAATTGGCGCAAGGACGAGACGCGGCCAAGGAAGCGCTCAAGGCCGACGAAAATTTGTACAAGGAAATCGAGGAAGCCACCCTTGCCGCGATGAACGCGGCGGAGGCAGCATAGCAAAGGTAGGGACGAGCGGCTCGCTCGTCCGCCTGTTTGATCCGGACACGCGAGCCGCGTGTCCCTACCATCCGCAACACGCATGAACATCCACGAATACCAAGCCAAGGAATTGCTGACCAAGTTCGGCGCGGACAACCCGCGCGGGGCGGTGGCCCGTTCCGCCGAGGAGGCGGAAAAAGTGGCGCGCGAACTCGGGACCAACTCCATCGTGGTCAAAGCCCAGATCCACGCCGGCGGACGCGGCAAGGGAGCCTTCACCAACGGATTCAAGGGCGGCGTGCATCTTTGCAAAACGGCCGGGCAAGCACGCGACATCGCGGCCAAGATGATCGGCCAGACGCTGGTCACGCACCAAACCGGTCCCGAAGGACGCGTGGTCAATCAGGTGCTGGTCGCCGAATCGGTCGAGATCGAAAAGGAATTTTATTTCGCCATCCTCATGGACCGCGCGACGGGAGCGCCCGTCATCGTGGCCAGCCGCGAAGGCGGGATGGACATCGAGGAAGTGGCGGCGAAAAGCCCCGAGAAGATTTTGCGCGAGCCGGTCGATCCGGCTTTCGGATTGCAGCCGTATCAGACGCGCAAGCTGGCCAAGGAGTTGGGCTTCGCGCCGAGCCAGATGCGTCCGGCCTGCAAACTCTTCGCCGCCCTCTACCGCTGCTTCACCGCTTGCGATTGCTCCATGGTCGAGATCAACCCGCTGGTCCTGACCAAAGGCGGCGAGGTGCTGGCGCTCGACGCCAAGTTTTCCTTCGACGACAACGCGCTCTTCCGTCATCCCGACATCGTTGCCCTGCGTGACATTGCCGAGGAGGACCCGCGCGAAGTGGCAGCCTCGAAACATCACCTCAGTTACATCGGACTGGACGGCAATATCGGCTGCATGGTCAACGGTGCCGGGTTGGCCATGGCCACGATGGATATCATCAAACACCACGGCGGAGAGCCGGCCAACTTCCTCGATGTGGGCGGCGGCGCCAGCGAGGAACAGGTGACCGAAGCGTTCAAGATTTTGCTCTCCGACGCCAATGTGAAAGCCATCCTGGTCAACATTTTCGGCGGCATCATGAAATGCGACGTCATCGCCCAGGGCATCCTCAACGCGGTGAAATCGGTGCAACTCGGCATCCCGCTCGTCGTCCGACTCGAAGGCACCAATGTCGAGCAGGGCCGCAAACTGCTGGCCGACTCGGGTCTGCCGATTGTCACCGCGACCGACCTCGACAGCGCCGCCAGCGAAATCGTCAAACTCGCCAAATCCTGACCATGTCCGTTCTCGTCGACAAAAACACGCGCCTTGTCGTGCAAGGCATCACCGGCAAGTCCGGTGCTTTCCACACCCGCAACTGCATGGAATACGGCACCAATGTCGTGGCCGGCGTCACTCCCGCCCGCGGCGGCGAGATGTTCGAAGACAAAGTGCCGGTCTTCGACACGGTGCATGAAGCGCGCAAGGAAACGGGCTGCAATGCCACCATGATTTTTGTCCCGCCCGAATTCGCGGCGGACGCCATCCTCGAGGCAGCCGACGCCGGGGTGGAGTTGATCGTCTGCATCACCGAGGGCATTCCCGTCATGGACATGATGCGCGTGAAGGAACTGCTCAAAGAGAGCAGTTCGCGCCTCATCGGTCCGAATTGTCCCGGTATCATCACGCCGGGCCAGTGCAAGATCGGCATCATGCCGGGCTACATCCACAAACCGGGGCACATCGGTGTCGTTTCCCGCTCCGGCACGCTGACCTACGAGGCTGTCTGGCAACTGACCAGCCGCGGGGTGGGTCAATCGACCTGCATCGGCATCGGCGGCGACCCGATCATCGGCACGACCACGCTGGATGCGGTCAAACTGTTCGCCGCCGACCCCGACACGCACGGGATCATTCTGATCGGCGAAATCGGCGGCAGTGCCGAAGAAGAAGCCGCTGCCTGGCTGAAAGAAAATTGCGACAAACCGGTCGCCGGATTCATCGCCGGCGCCACGGCGCCTCCGGGCCGCCGTATGGGGCATGCCGGTGCGATTATTTCCGGCGGCAAAGGCACGGCCTCCGCGAAGAAAGACGCCCTGCGCGAAGCGGGCATCGCCGTGGCCGAGACGCCTAGCACCATCGCCGATACGCTGTTGGCGGTGATGAAATAGAGCCGCGGAGGGCGCGGAGGACGCGGAGCAGACGCCCGCTCGAATCTCCCACGCTACAAATCGGATCCACTCACACAAGGTCTTCGATGTCGGCGAGATCTTTGTTTCGACCTAGTGCCGCCTTGTTCACGCGAAAAGATTCGCGGTCGAGCACGGGCAACACGAGACCATCGATTTCGACGTTAATACGTTTGGCCCACGCGTCATCGAATTGTAGCGCGGTCAGACCGGTAAGGATGTCGATGCGGTTGGGGGCAACACCCAACTGAATGACCTGATCAGCCTCGGCGAAGTCGGTGGCCTTCAGCTTTGTTGAGGTAAAACCGAACTTTTCGATAACTCGCTCCATTTTGACAGCGGTGTCCGCATCGCAACGGATCCAGAAATCCACATCGCCCGAATACCGCGGGCGCCCATGTGCGGCCAAGGCGGCCGCACCGACGAGGAGAAAGTCAACGCCCTCCGAGCGGAGCAATGCGATAAACTCTCTGCAATCTGTGCTCAGGTTCATCAAGACGATCAAAGCGGCAGAGCTCCAACCAAATTTCGAGGCGCTCGGCCGGGGTGAGACTTCGATAAAAGTCGCGATCGGCTTCCTCTGCTTCCTTGAAATTTCGGAAGACGCGAACGGTGCGATCGGTCATTGGAAAATCTTAGCAGGTCTTACCGATCGACCAAGCAGCGAAAAGTCACCGGCTGCTGACGCGGTTGTCTGCGACATCCAGCGCACGGAAAGCAAAGGTTCCGACGGTCATAGACCGCCGCTACAAGTTTCGGAATGGCTCACCCGCCGCAGGCGGCGCGGATCATTTGCACGAAGGCGGGTTCGGCCTTTTCCACCGTGGGGGCGGGGCCGGTCATTTTGACATAAACGTCGCCGTTGGGACTTTCCAGGATTGCGCCGAGAAGGGCTTGGCCTTCGAGCGGGGTGGTGGGTTGTCCGGGCATGCCGCTTTGGAAAGTGCCGCGGGCGCGGGCGAAAGTGACCGGGACGGTGCCGATCGTTTCCTTCGCGGTGGCCGCGCCTTTGGCGTCATTGTCGCCGTCGAACTGACCGAACCAGCGGTCGACGTTCTGCTGCACGGTGCCGCCTTGGCCGGGGCCGAAATGGAAGACGGTGATGATCGCTTCACCCGCAGTGCCGGTGCCCTCCGGACCGGGCACGTAAAGCTCGGCCTTGCGCATGGGCGAGGCGGGGGTGGCAGATCGCCAACCGGACGGCACGGCGAATGTGAAATCGCCGGCCGCGAAGGTCGAAGGTTCTTCCGCCGCGGCAAAGCACGCGGAAATGGCAAGCAGAAGGCCGATGCGCAGGATGCGCATGGCTTAGCGCTTGGAGAACTGGAAGCGCTTGCGGGCGCCGGGGCGACCGGGCTTCTTGCGCTCCTTCATGCGCGGATCGCGGGTGAGCAATCCGTTTTTCTTCAATTCGGGACGCAGGTCGGCGTCGAGTTTGAGCAGGGCGCGGGCGATGGCCAGGCTGGAAGCGCCGGCTTGTCCGTTGACTCCGCCGCCGGAAGTTTTGAGCGTGATGTCGACCGTCTGTTTGCGTCCGCTCAGTTCGAGCGGGCGAAGGACGGCGGTCTGCAGGCTGGTCGTGGGAAAGTAGTCGTTGAATTCGCGGCTGTTGACCTCGATTTTGCCGGACCCGGCTTTGAGGCGGACGCTGGCGACGGAGGTGCGGCGACGACCGGTGGCGGTGTGGACTTCGGACATGGTCAGGAGAGTTTGAGTTCTTTGGGTTGCTGCGCGGCGTGCGGGTGTTCGGCGCCGGCGTAGACTTTGAGTTTGGTGAACTGCGCGCGGCCGAGGCGGTTGTGCGGGATCATGCCGCGCACGGCGCGCTCGACGAGGAGTTCGGGGCGGCGGGCTTGGCGCTGTTCGAACGTTTCGCTTTTGTGGCCGCCGACGTAACCGGAGAAGCTGGTGTAGACTTTGTCGGTGCTCTTTTTGCCGGTCACACGCACCTTCGAGGCGTTGATGACCACGACGAAGTCGCCCGTGTCGCAATGCGGGGTGAAAACGGCTTTGTTTTTGCCGCGCAGGACATCGGCCACTTTGGTCGCGAGGCGTCCGAGGATTTGGTTTTCGGCGTCGACGACCCACCAGTTGCGCTGGATGTCTTCGGCTTTGGCGGAGAAAGTCTTCATGGCAAAATTGGCCGCGTAGAATAGGTGCGGGGACGGGCGGTGACAAGGGAAATGTGACGCGTGACGAGTTTTTGAAGTAGAAGAGTTGTCCCCGCCGCTTCTACTTTCCTTCCATGCGCCTCGACCGCCCCGCCGCCAAGATCGCCCTCGCGATTCTTGCCCCACTGGTCTTTTTCGGGGTGCTCGAGGGCTTTTTCCGCGTGACCGGCCTCTTTCGTCCGCCCCACCTGCTCCAGAAGGTGCACCACGGGGACCGGACCTACTACACGGCCAACCCCGCCTTTGCCCGGCTCTTCCTCCAGCGCGCCGATGTGCCGTCCCCGCCGCCTCTTTGGGTCGCTGCCCGTAAACCGGAAGGTGTTCGCCGTGTCGTCCTGCTCGGCGAGTCGGCCGCGGCGGGTTTTCCCATGACCGACCACCATCTCGGACGCTTGGTGCAGGCGCGCTGGAACGCCCGTTTTCCCGGCGAACCGGTCGAGGTGATCAATCTGTCCATGGTCGCGGTCAATTCCCACGCCCTGCGCGAATTCGCCCGCGAAGCCATGGTGCTCGATCCGGATATGATCGTGCTTTATGCGGGGCACAATGAAGTGATCGGCCCCTTCGGTCCCGCCGCCAAATTCGGTCCGCCCGCCGGTTCGCCCGCGCTGACCCGTCTCTCGCTCGCCGTGCGCCGCACCCACACGGGACGCGCCGTGGAATCTCTTCTCGGACTCTTTGCCGGCAAGCCAGCCGCGCAACCTTGGCGCGGCCTCGACGAATTCCGCGGCGTGCAGGTCGTCCACGATGATCCCGCGTTGGACGCCATGCTGGCCAACACGGAGGCGAACCTGCGCGATATCGTTCGTCGAGCCGTCGATCACGAAGCAAAAGTTCTTTTTGTCATACCCGCGATCAATCTGACCGACTGGCCGCCCGTGGGCAGCGAAGCGCCCGACGCCGGTGGCGTGGATGCCGTTCTCGCCGCGCAGGAGTCCGGAGACTTCTCCGGCTTCCGCAGCGCCGCGCTGGTTTACGAAGCCGCACAGAAGCGCCAAGCCGGCGGCGATCTTGCCCGCGCGTGGCCGCTCTACCGTCGCGCGGCCGACCTCGACACCCAACGCTTCCGCGCCGACACCCGCCTGCGCGAGTTGCAGCAACGGATTGCCGCCGACTCCGGTCCCGCCGTGGCCGCCGTCGATGCCGACCGCTGGCTGCACGAGATGAATCCGTCCTTCACAACCGACCGCGAATTTTTCCTCGAGCATGTGCATCTCACCTTTGCCGGACGCGCGGCCGTGGCCGAATTGACCGTCGACGGCATGGCCGCGCTTTGGGGTCTGGCCCCTCGCGAGCAAAGTCCGGAGGCCGCCGCGGAGTGGTGGGCGGATTTTCCCGCCGCGGAAAGGGAATTGCGCCGGGATGTTTTCTTCACCGGCTATGACGAACATGACATGTGGAGCCTCGCTTGGAAGCTGCTCCGTCTCGGCGTCTTTGCCGATGCGCCCGGTTTGGCCCAGCGCCGCGAGGAACTGGCCGAACAAACCCGGCAGTTGCAGCGCGCGGCCATCCTCGGCTGGGACACCACCGATCTCGTCGTGGCCTACGAACGCGCGCAGTTGCAGAACCCGGACGATCCCGTGACGCATTTCACGGCCGGACGCCTCCTCGGCTTGCGCGGCGAGGGGGAGCGGGCCGAGGCGGCTTTCCAGCGCGGCTTCGCCTTGCAGC
The DNA here is from genome assembly GCA_964418615.1 of uncultured Chthoniobacter sp. GTDB lineage: Bacteria > Verrucomicrobiota > Verrucomicrobiia > Chthoniobacterales > JACTMZ01 > JACTMZ01. The sequence continues at coordinate 8,127 of CAYQMP010000048.1, forward strand.
CGAACTCCCCCGATGCGCGCCTCAACCACGCCGCCATGCAAATGGCCCGCGGCGACCTCGAGGCAGCCCGCGCTTCGCTCGCCGCTCTGCGCGGCTACGATCCGCAGGCCTCCGGCTTGCTCAAAATGGAGGCGGCCATAGCCCTGCGTGATGCCAATCTGCCGACCGCCGCAAAATTGCTCCAGCAACACCTGGCCCGCAGCCCGAACGATGCCGAATCGTGGCTCACCTTGTCAGAAGTTCAAAGCAAACTGGGAGATTTCCCCGCTGCGGACGAAAGCCGTCGCAAGGCGGCAGACGTTGATAACCAGTGACTTGCGGAATTACGAGAGCGACAGATTCGGGTTCCGGGAAATTAAGTTACGATATCGACAAAAAACTGTTGACGATCCGGGTGAAAAATTTACCTTTTCAGAAGTTGGTCCAAACGACAATCAACCCTCTGAAACTCCCTCATTCTATGAAAAAAGTTCTCCTCTCTTCTCTTGCTGCCGC
>CAYQMP010000049.1:0-7171 GCA_964418615.1 uncultured Chthoniobacter sp.
GAAGTCGGCCAGTTCGTCGACGTCATCGGTCAGTCCAAGGGCAAAGGCTTCCAGGGCGCGATGAAGAAGCACAACTATCAAGGCCAGCCGGCCAGCCACGGTTCCATGATGCATCGCCGCACCGGCGCCATCGGCAACCGCTCCACGCCCGGCCGCGTGTGGAAAAACATGGGCATGCCCGGCCACATGGGCGACGAGCGCGTCACCGTGCAGAATTTGCAAGTGGTCCAAGTCCGCGAGGAAGACGGCGTCATTCTGGTCAGCGGAGCGGTCCCCGGGGCGAAAGGCACCTACGTGGTCGTCCGCCCGTCGAAAAAGAAATCCGCCAAGAAGAAGTAAACCATGAGCGCCAAAGTTCTCACCGCCGACGAGGCCAAGAAGGCCAACATTGCCATCATCGAAAATGGCAAGGGCACGCAGGCCGTCCACGACGTGGTCACCGCCCTGCGCGCCAACCGCCGCACCGGCTCGGCCAACACCAAGACCAAAGCCGAAGTGAATCTCTCCGGTGCCAAACCGTGGCGCCAGAAAGGCACGGGCCGCGCCCGCGCCGGTTACAAATCCTCGCCCATCTGGCGCGGCGGCGGCGTGGTCTTCGGGCCCAAACCCCGCGATTATTCGAAGAAGACGCCCAAGTCGGTGCGCAAACTCGCCCTGCGCAAAGCGCTCAGCGCCCGCATCCTCGCCGGCGACGTCCTCCTCGTCGACGCCCCGGCCATCCCGGACGGCAAGACGGCGAAATTCATTTCCTACGTGAAAACGAACGCCAAGGACGCCCGCAATGTCCTCCTCGTCTCGCCCGCCTTCGAGGAGACCACTTTCCGCGCCGCGCGCAATGTGGGCAACGTCCTCCTCGTCAGCGCCTCCGACGTCAATCCGGAGCACCTCCTCCGCTATGACAAAATTCTCATGACCGGCGACGCCCTGGCCAAAATTTCCGAAAGGACGGCAGCATGAAAGAGCCCTTCGACATCATCCGCACCGTCCGCCTGACCGAAAAATCCACCGTCCTCACGGACAAGGGGAACAAATACGTCTTCGAGGTCAATCCCGCGGCCAACAAGCTCGAGATCAAGGCGGCCATCGAAAGCCTTTTCCAGAAGAAGGTCGTCTCGGTCAACACGGCCAACTACGCCGGCAAGAAAAAGCGCGAACGCCGCGCCGACTTCGGACGCCGTCCGCATTGGAAGAAGGCCATCGTCACGCTCAAGGAGGGCGAAAAACTCGACCTCGTCTAAGGAGATCCCACGCCATGGCACTCAAAACTTTCCGTCCGCTCACGCCCGCCGCCCGCTTCAAGGCGCTCCCGTCGTTCGAGGAGATCACCAAGAAGAAGCCGGAGAAGAGCCTCGTCACCACGCGCAAGCGCACCGGCGGCCGCAACAACCAAGGCCGCATGACCTGCCGCCACATCGGCGGGGGACACAAGCGCAAGCTGCGCCTCATCGACTTCAAGCGCCGCAAGCACGGCGTGACCGCCGACGTCATCGCGATCGAATACGATCCGAACCGCACCGCGCGCATCGCCCTCCTGCAATACCCGGACGGCGAGAAGGCCTACATCCTCGCCCCCGACGGTTTGAAGGTCGGCATGAAAGTTTCCTCCGGCCCCGAGGCCGCGCCCGAAGTCGGCAATTCGCTGCCGCTCGAGCGCATCCCGCCCGGCTCGGCCATCCACAACATCGAACTCGTCCCCGGCCGCGGCGGACAAGTCGCCCGCAGCGCCGGCCAGCAGGCTGTGCTCAACAACTTCGAGGCCGGCTACGCGCTGGTCAAAATGCCCTCCGGCGAAATCCGCAAGCTCAACGGCAAATGCCACGCCACCATGGGCCAGGTCGGCAATTCCGAGCACATGAACGTCTCCAGCGGCAAAGCCGGACGTTCCCGCTGGCTCGGCGTCCGCCCCACCGTCCGCGGCATGGTCATGAACCCGATCGACCACCCGAACGGCGGCGGCAACGGCAAATCCAAGGGCGGCGGCGGACGCCAACACCCGGTCAGCCCGTGGGGGCAGTTGGCCAAAGGATTCAAAACCCGCAAGAAACACAAACCGTCGGACCGCTTCATCGTCGAGCGCCGCAAGAGCAAGAAGAAGAACTAAGCCATGGGTAGATCGCTCAAAAAAGGCCCCTTCGTGGAGGCCCACCTGCTCGAAAAAATCGACCGCATGAACGAAGGCGGCGCCAAGAAGCCCATCAAGACATGGTCGCGCCGTTCGATGATCACGCCGGACTTCGTCGGGCACACCTTCCTCGTGCACAACGGGAAAATTTTCAATTCGGTTTTCGTCACCGAGAACATGGTCGGGCACAAGCTCGGCGAATTCTCGCCCACGCGTATCTTCAAGAAACACGGATCGCATACGGCGAAAGTGACGAAATAAACGTGGCCGCGAGCGGCAGGTTTTTCCTCGCCGGGTGTCTTTTGATCACCCTGGCCGGAATCGCCTCCGCGCAAAGCCGCAGTTCTTTGACAGACCGGGATTCTGGGGACGCCGCGAAAGTGGCGCGCCTCAACGAGCAATTGTTGCTCGCGCGGGAGTCCATCCGCAGTCTCACCGAGAGCCTGGCCCTCGCCAACAGCGAGAGCGAGGTCTTCAAGCGGCAAGCCGAGGATTTGCAGGCCAAATTCGACGCGCTCGCGCCGGGTGCGGACGGCGGCGGGGAAATCGAGGAACGCCTCCTTTCCACCGTCAACGAACTGACCCGCCAGCAAAAAGAAAACGCATTGCTGCTCGAGCGCCTGCTGGCCCTTGCCGAGGGAGTGCAAATTTTCCTCAAAAGCGTGGAAACCGCCGACAACGAGGAGCGCGAAGCTTTCGAAAAGGAACTGACCTCGAAAGCATCGAACGCCTCCGACCCCGCGGCACAGGCCGAAGCGAAGATGTTGCTCGACGCGATGAACCGCACCCGCACTGCGCAGGCCGAAGCCCGCGCCGTGCTCGAGACGGAACTCCGCGCCGCCGACCGCGTGCTCGGGGTGGGGGGAGCGGAAACGCTCGACGCGCAAGCCGGGGGACCGACGCTGACCGACGCCACCGTGGTGGAAGTGAAGCCGGAGTTCGCCCTCGTGGTGGCCAACATCGGCCGCAACGCCGGGGTGAAAGTCGGCATGCCCTTCCAAGTGTGGCGCGACAACCGCCGCGTGGGAGACGTCCGCGTCATCGACGTGCGCGACCGCATCAGCGGCGCCGTCATCCAGAATCTCGTGTCCGAAGAGGACTCGATAAAAACGGGCGACCGCCTCCGGGTGGACGCCCGCCGCTAGGAACAACAAACACAAAAGAAAATTTCAAAATGGAAACCAGGTCGATCTACAGATTCGCCCGCATCTCGCCGTTCAAGGCGCGCGAGGTGACGCGCGAGATCCAGGGACTGCCCGTGCAGCAGGCCCTCGATCTGCTTGCCTTCACGCCGAAGAAAGCCGCCGGTTTGGTGGCCAAGACGCTGAAGAGCGCGGTGGCCAACGCGGAAAACAACCACCAGGCCCGCGCCGAGGCGCTCGTCGTTCGCGAAGCCGTCGTCGGCGAGGGGCCGACCTTCCAGCGCTTCATCCCCAAAGCCCGCGGCAGCGCCGGTCCGATCCGCAAGCGCACCAGCCACATCCGCATCATTCTGACCGACGAGATCGAAATCGAGACGCGCGAGACCCGCAAGGCCGCCAAGAAGAAAACCGCTTCCAAAAAACCCGCCGCCAAGAAAAAGGCCGCGGTGAAGAAAGAGACCAAACCGGCCGCCGAGGCAGCCGCGCCGGCCGAGAGCGCCGCGCCCGCCGCGGAGGAAACCAAATAACATCATGGGACAAAAAGTTCACCCGATCGGCTTCCGCCTCCCCCTCTCCCGCGACTGGGGATCCAAGTGGTATGCCCCGCGCCGCGAGTTCGCCGACCACCTGCACGCCGACCTCAAGATCCGCGAATACCTCAAAGGCAAACTCCGCCAAGCCGCCGTCTCCAAGATCGTCATCGAGCGCGCTTGGAACAGCCTGCGCGTCACCATCTTCACCGCCCGCCCGGGCCTCGTCATCGGGCGCAAAGGCTCGGAGATCGAGAACATGACCAAGGAAGTCTCCGCGATCAGCGGCGACAAGCAGGTCAAGATCGACATCCAGGAAGTCCGTTCACCCGAGACCGATGCGCAGCTCGTCGCCGAGAGCGTGGCCGGACAGCTCGAGCGCCGCATCGGTTTCCGCCGCGCCATGAAGAAAGCCGTGCAGATCGCCATGGAACAGGGCGCGCTCGGCATCAAGGTCCGTTGCTCCGGCCGCCTCGGCGGCGCGGAGATCGCCCGCACCGAATGGTATCGCGAGGGCAAAGTGCCGCTCCACACCATGCGCACGCCGATCGACTACGGCTTCGCCGAAGCCAAGACCACGGCCGGCACCATCGGCATCAAATGCTGGATCTGCAAAAGCGAGGAGTCCGAACCGAAAGTCTCGGTCCGCGAGGACAAACCCGCCGAGGAAATCACGCCGTCGCCCGAAGTGGCCGCCACGGCCGTTGCGGAATGAATTTTTAAGGAGAACGTGCCATGCCCTTGATGCCCAAACGCGTGAAGTTCCGGAAGTCCCAGCGGGGAAGCCGCAAGGGGAACGCTTCGCGCAACACCAACATCGACTTCGGCGAATTCGGACTGCAGACCCTCGACCGCGCGTGGATCACCAACGTGCAGATCGAGGCCGCCCGTGTCGCCCTCACGCGCAACATGAAGCGCAAAGGCAAGCTCTGGATCCGCATTTTCCCGGACAAATCCGTCACCGCCCGCCCGCCGGAGACCCGCATGGGCAAAGGCAAAGGCGCGCCGGAATACTGGGTCGCCGTGGTGCGCCCCGGAAACATCCTTTTCGAACTCGACGGCGTGCCGGAAAGCGTGGCCCGCGAGTCCCTGCGCCTCGCCGCCAACAAGTTGCCCGTGCGCACCAAATTCATCACCCGCCACCACGCCTCCTGACGCCATGAAGACCAAGGAAATCGCCGAACTCAGCGTGGATGAACTCCGCGGACGCAAACGCGAGTTGCGCCACGAGATTTTCAACCTCCGCCTGCAGCAGCAGAGCGGCCAGCTCGAGAAACCGTCCCTCATCCGCACGCTCCGCCGCGAGGTCGCGCGCGTCGAGACGTTCCTCTCGAAGAAGATCAAAGCAGCAGCAGCCAAATCATGAGCGACACCGCCACCACCACCGCACCCGCCGCCGCGCGCGGCATCCGCAAGACCGTCGTCGGCGAGGTCGTCTCGGACAAGATGGACAAAACCGTCGTCGTCCGCACGGTCAGCCGCGTTCCGCACCCGCGTTTCCGCAAGATCATCAAGCAAACCGCCAAATTCCACGCCCACGACGAGAAGAACGAAGCCAAGACCGGCGACAAAGTCCTCATCATGGAGACCCGCCCGCTGAGCAAGAGCAAGCGCTGGCGCCTCGTCGAAATCCTCAAGCACTGAACACGCCATGATCCAGCTCCGCTCACGTCTCGACGTCGCCGACAATTCGGGGGCCCGCATGGCCACCATGATCGGTGTCATCGGCAAGAAATCACCTTTCGCCTCGGTCGGCGATGTCATCACGGCCAACGTCAAGGAAGCCTCCGCCGGCGGCACGGTGAAGAAAGGCGAAGTCGTCCGCGCCGTCATCGTCCGCACCCGCCAGCCGCTCAAGCGGCCCGACGGTTCGGCCCTGCGCTTCGACACCAACGCCATTGTCATCATCGACAAGGACCTCAACCCGCGCGGCACCCGCATCTTCGGCCCCGTGGCCCGCGAACTGCGCGAGAAGAATTTCATGAAGATCGTTTCCCTCGCCCCGGAGGTGCTATGAACCGTATCAAGACCCACGTCAGCAAGAACGACATCGTCCGCGTCATCGCCGGCAACCACCGCGGCGCGGAAGGCAAGGTCCTGCAGGTCCTGCGCGGCAAAAACCAGGTCCTCATCGAGGGCGTGCGCATGATCAAGAAGCACACCCGCAAGTCGCAGGAACATCCCAACGGCGCCATCGTCGAAAGGGAGGGGCCGATCCACATTTCCAACGTCAAGCGGATCGAAGCCGCCAAAAAGGAGGCCGCCAAGACCAAGGCGAAGTAACCCATGGAAGTCGAACTTTACAAGGAATACACCGGCCGCGTTGTTCCCGCGCTCAAGACCAAGCACGGTTACACCAACCCGCACCAGGTCCCGCGTTTGCAAAAGGTCGTGGTCAACACCTCGATCGGGTCCGCTCAGGACACCAAGGAAGCCCTGGAAATCGCGGTGAGCGAACTGCAGACCATCACCGGCCAGACGCCCGTGCGCACCAAGTCGAAGAAAAGCATTTCCAACTTCAAGCTGCGCAAAGACCAGCCGATCGGCGCCAAGGTCACCTTGCGCGGACGCAACATGTACGAGTTCCTCGAGCGCCTGATCAAAACGTCGCTGCCGAAAATCCGCGACTTCCGCGGGATTTCGCCCAAGGCTTTCGACGGCCACGGCAATTACACGCTCGGCGTGGCCGACCAGAGCATCTTCCCCGAGATCGAACTCGACAAAATCAAGCGCAACGTCGGCTTCGACGTGACCATCGTCACCACGGCCCGCACCGACGAGGAGGCCAAGTCGCTCCTCGGCGAACTCGGCATGCCGTTCACCGACCGCGCCAAGAAACCCGCCGCCCAAGCATCCTGATGACCTCCAACGATCCCATCGCCGACCTTCTCACCCGCCTGCGCAACGCCAGCCGCGCCGGCAAGGCCGAGTTGCTCGTCCCGTATTCGCGCCTCAAGGCCGACATCACCGCCATCCTCAAAAAGGAAGGCTACATCACCGATTTCGAAGTGAAGTCCGAAGGCAAGCCGCAGTTGCGCATCGTCAACAAGTTCGCCGACAAAACCCCGGCCATCACCGGCCTCAAGCGCGTCAGCCGTCCGGGCCTGCGCCGCTACGTGGGGGCCGACGACATCCCGCGCGTCCTCGGCGGCATGGGCATTTCCATTGTTTCCACGTCGCGCGGCGTGCTCAGCGGACGCGAGGCGCGCCGTCAGAAAGTCGGCGGCGAGCTGCTGGCTTACGTTTGGTAAGGAGGATCGAACCATGTCACGCATCGGCAACAAACCCGTCACGCTTCCGGCCAAGGTCAAAGTCAACCTGGCCGCCGACCGCTCCGTGCAGGTCGAGGGACCGAAGGGCAAACTTTCCTGGCAACT
>CAYQMP010000049.1:7271-8591 GCA_964418615.1 uncultured Chthoniobacter sp.
GTCAACGAGAACACCAAACTCGTCATCGAGGGCATCGACCGCCAGTTGGTCGGCCAAGTCGCGGCCAACATCCGCGCCTATTACCCGCCGGAGCCCTACAAAGGCAAAGGCGTGCGCTACGCCGACGAACAGGTCCGCCGCAAGGAAGGCAAAACCGTCCAGTAAACGCCATGACACGCCAAGACAGCCTCAAACTCCGCCACAAGCGCATCCGGAAAAAAGTCTCCGGCACGCCCGAGCGTCCGCGCCTCGCGGTCAACTTTTCCGGCCGCCACATCCGCGCGCAGGTCATCGACGACACCAAGGGCGTGACCCTCGCCGCGGCCAGCACGCAGGAAAAAGCGGCCAAGCCCGGCGCCAACGTGGCCAACGCCCAGACCGTGGGCAAACTGGTGGCCGACCGCGCCAAGGCCAAATCCGTTTCCAAAGTCGTCTTCGATCGTGGCGGCTTCCAATACCAGGGCAAAGTGAAAGCCCTCGCCGACGCCGCGCGCGAAGCCGGCCTCGAATTCTAACAACACCATGCCTCCATCCGAACGCAACACCGGGCGCCGCGACAGCCGCCGCAAAGAAGAACCCAAGGAACCTTCCGACACGGTCGAGAAAGTCGTTTTCATCAACCGCTGCGCCAAGGTCGTCAAAGGCGGACGCCGCTTCAGCTTCAGCGCGCTCATCGTGACCGGCGACCACAAAGGCCGCGTCGGCTGCGGTTTCGGCAAAGCCAAGGAAGTGAGCGAGGCCATCCGCAAGGCCTCCGACTCCGCGCGCAAGGGTATGAAAAATTTCTCCATCGCCGAGAACACCATCCCGCACGAAGTGACCGGCGAATTCGGCGGCGGACGCGTTCTGCTCCGCCCCGCCTCGCCCGGCACCGGCATCATCGCCGGCGGCGGTGTCCGCGCCGTCTGCGAAGCGGTCGGTATCCGCGACGTGTTGGCCAAATCGCTCGGCTCGAACAACCACGCCAACGTGGTCAAGGCCACCCTCGAAGCCCTCTCCAAACTCCGTCCGCGCGAGGAAATCTTCCGCGTGCGCGGCATCAAGACGAAACCCAGCAAAGCGGAAGCCGCGGCTGAAGTCGCCACCGCCTGACCACCATGCGACTGCACAATCTCTCACCCCGTCCCGGTGCCAAAAAGCGCCGCAAGCGCCTCGGTTCCGGCGAAAGCTCGGGCAAAGGCAAGACCAGCGGCAAGGGCCACAAGGGACAAAAAGCCCGCTCCGGCGGCAGCATCCGTCTCGGCTTCGAGGGCGGACAGATGCCCCTCATCCGCCGTTTGCCCAAGCGCGGATTCAACAACGCGGCCTTCAAGACGATTT
>CAYQMP010000050.1:0-8432 GCA_964418615.1 uncultured Chthoniobacter sp.
CCACAATGGCGTGGAATACGGCATGATGGCCGCACTGGCCGAAGGCTTCGATATTCTCAAGAACGCCGACGTCGACTCGCGCCCGGTCAGCCACGACGCCGAGACCGCCCCCCGCATGGGCAACGACCTCGATTACCACCTGCCGGTCGACGAAATCGCCGAACTGTGGCGCCGCGGCAGCGTGGTGCAATGCTGGCTGCTCGACCTCATCGCCATCTCCATGGTCGACGATCCGGAACTGAAAAAGTTCTCCGGCCGCGTCTCCGATTCCGGCGAAGGCCGCTGGACCATCATGGCCGCCATCGAGGAAGGCGTCCCTGCCGACGTGCTCAGCGCCGCGCTCTATGCGCGCTTCCGTTCGCAGGAACCCGCTTTCTCCGACAAGGTGTGTTCCGCCATGCGCTATCAATTCGGCGGCCACCTCGAGAAGGCCACCGGTGGTTGAATCGCGCTATTGCCCGACAATCAGCCCGTTGACGAAACGGATGGCGGGACCGAGCAGCGGAAGGTGCTGGTAGATACCGGTGGCGGGATTCCAGAAGTCCTGATGAAGGACGATGCGGCCGTCGTTATCGAAGCGCAGTTGCGAGACACCCTCGGTCACGATCGGCTTGCCGCCGGCGAGATTCTTGGTGCGGATTTCCATGGTCCACCGCACATAGCAATCGGATCCGGAGACGGCGACGTCGTTGATTTTTGCGCTGACCGAGTCCGCGCCCTCGGCCGTCTTGAGCAGATATTTCTCGATGGCCTCGATGCCGACCTCGGTGGCGATGGTGTCGTTGAACCACGCATCGGGCGCGTAAACGTGGCGCGCTTGGGCCGTCACGTTGGCCACGGAAAGGTCCCCGTAAAGCCCGGCGAAGCCGCCCACCGCAGCGCGCGCCGATTGAGGCGTCATGGAAATGCCCGGTCTCGCGGACAGCGCCTCGCGGTATTCCGTCGTGAAGTCGGTGGGGCCGCCGGAGCAGCCGGCAAGAAAGAGCGAAGCGAGGAGCAGAAGGGCGCGACTTTTTATCATGGCTTATGTTCGGCCTCGCTCGAGCCGGTGGCAACGGTTTGCTGCAGCAAGCGGGTGAACCGCCCCTTCACTTGCGCGTAGGCAGGATAGGTCTCCTCCGACTCCGGCGGGCGGAAGCGCCAGTGCCGATAGGCCCACAGCCATGCCTCCGGTTGACGGCGCACCTGGGGTTCGAAAAAGTCCCAGCACTTTTGCACGATATCCTGCTCGGTCGCGTCGGGAGGAAAATAGATGGGGTCGTGCGCGATGGTGCGGTAGCGCCCGTCGGGCAGCGGCACGCTTTCGATCGGAATGATGGGCAACCCCGTGTGTTTCTGCAGCATGGCGTGGATTTTGGTGGCCGGACGCCAACGGCCGAAGGAACGCAGAGGCACCGAGGGGGCCTTCGGATCCAGTTGCAGGTCGAAAAGAATCCCGATATTCCCGCCTTTGCGCAGGTGCTTGAGCGTCACGAGCATCGAGCGCTCCTGCGAGATGATGCGGTGGCCGCTCAGGGCGCGCAGGCGGTCGAAGATCGGTCCGAGCAAGGGATTGTGGAATTGCTGCGTCACGATGCAGCCGGGGAGACGCTCGAACGCCCCGGCGATGCTCAACCACTCGAAGTTGCCGTAGTGCAGGCACACGAAAATTCCCCCCTTGTGCTTTTGGTTCAGGGCACGCGCCTGCTCCCAGCCTTCCATGACCATGTAGCGCCGGTAGTTTTCCGCGGTGAAATTCCGCGCCCAGAACAACTCGAGCATGGTCCGCGCGAAATGCACCACCGAGCGCCGGGCGATAGAGCGGATTTCCGCCGGGCTCTTCTCGGCGCCGAAAACCATTTCGAGATTGGCCACGGCCACCTCGCGGCTGCGGCGGTCCAAATAAAAAGCCGCGCTCCCGAGAAAGCCTGCCAACCACCGCACGACCCGCAGCGGCAACAGCGGGATCAGACGCGAGACAGACCAGAGTCCCGCGAACTCCAAGCGATACCGCACCCGCCGCCACCACGGCAGCTCCGGCCAAGGCGTGAGAGTTTGGCCGACCGCCTCAGGCATTGTTCTCGGCGTCGAGACGCGGGAAGACCGGTGAAGGCTCGCCGAGTTGGTGCCCAGCTCCCAACGCCCCCCACTCCACGGACAGGTTTCCGGCAAAACCGAGTTGGCCGAGAAGCTGATCGGACGATTTCGGGATCACCGGATGGGCCAAGGCGGCGGCCAGACGCGAGGCTTCAACCAGCACGGCGAGCACCTCGTCGAGGCGCGAGGCCTGCGCCGGATCTTTGGCCAGCTTCCAAGGCGCCGAACTCTCCACAAAACCATTGGCCGCGGCGATCAACTCCCACACAGCCTCGAGCGCGGTGTGCACTTGGTAGCTTTCCATCGCGGTGTCGAACCGCCGCGCCGCCTCGGTGCCGAGTGCTTCGAGGGCCACGGCATCCTCCGATTTGTCGGCCGGTGCGGCGGCCAGCGTTCCGCCACGGTAACGCCGTCCCATGCTCACCGTGCGGTTGACCAGATTGCCCAGATCATTGGCCAAGTCGGCATTGTAGCGGGCGCGCAAGCGGTCCTCGTTGAAATCGGCGTCCTGCCCGGTGGCGATGTCGCGCATGAGGTAATAACGCAGGGCTTCGGCCCCGTAGCGGTCGGCCAGCGCATCCGGATCGACCACATTGCCGGCGCTCTTGCTTACCTTTGCTCCGCCGAGATTCCACCAACCGTGGACGAGAAGTTTCGGCATAACCTCGACACCGGACGCCTTGAGCATGATCGGCCAATAGATGCCGTGCGCGGGTACGAGGATGTCTTTGCCGATGACGTGCGCGTCACACGGCCAGAGATCGGCGAAGGCCGGCAACCCTGCGTCGTCCTTCGCGCGGTAGCCGGCGAAGGTGGCATAATTCATCAAAGCGTCGAACCAGACATAGGTCACGTAGTCGCGATCGAAGGGCAACTCGATCCCCCAACCCAGACGCGACTTCGGACGCGAAATGCAAAGGTCTCCCGCCTCTTTGGCCACAGCGTTGGCCAGTTCGTTGCCACGGAAAGCCGGGAAAACAAAGTCCGGGTGCGTTGCGATGTGTTCCGCCAGCCAAGGACGGTATTTGGACAAGCGGAAATACCAATTTTCCTCCTCGATGAAGACCACTTCGCCCCACTCCGGGCCGAATTCGCCCTGCTCGTTGCGTTCCTTGTCGGTCAGGAACTGTTCCTGCCTCACGCTGTAATGGCCGCTGTGTCGCGCTTTGTAGAGGTCGCCTTGGTCGTGCAGTTGCTGCAACACATCCTGCACCGCCGCAATGTGCCGCGGGTCGGTCGTCTCGGCCCAACCGTCATAGGCGATACCGAGCTTTTCCCACAGCGACTTGAATTTCGCGGTGATCTCGCGGGCGAATTCCGCCGGCGCGACCCCGGCTTTCTCCGCCGACTGCTGCACCTTTTGTCCGTGCTGGTCGACGCCGGTGAGGAAGAAGACGGGACGGCCGCGCTCGCGGTGCCAGCGGGCCACCACGTCGGCCAGCACTTTCTCGTAAGCATGGCCGATATGCGGCGGCGCATTCGTGTAGTCGATCGCCGTGGTGATGAAAAATGGTTTGGACGACATCAAGTCTCCCCATCAAAGCCGCCCCGCGTCCGCGACCCAACGCCAAAATGACGCGGCGGGGGCCGCGGTTACATCATCGGACGGAGCACCTGCAGCCCCGAGGCCTCGCGCGCCGTGACCAGCCACTGCGCGAAAAGGAGCATCTCCTTGCCCTGGAGCATGCCCTGCTCGATCTGCGGGCGCTGCTTGGCCAACGTCTCGGCATCGGGTTGGTTGCGTGCGGCCAGATAGGCGGCAAAGCCCCCGTCGGGCGCGGGCACGAACTCGCCGAGCGTTCCGACCTCCTGTTCCATCACCGCCATGGCCACCTGGCGCTCGGCTGGTGTCATGTCTTGGTCGAAAGGCGAAAGCCCTTTCATTGTCTCCGTGGTGGCTTTGGCCTTCTTGGCCGCCTCGGCGAAGCTCGCGCCGCCCGCCATGCCCTCGCGCACCGCGGCCACGGTGGCCGCAGCCGACTCCTGCACAGCGGCAGCGCGCTTCTGTTCGATCAACCCGGCGCGCAAATCGGCGCTGGCTTCCTCCAAAGTGAGCGGACGGGCCGGCTGGACCTCGGCCACTTCGATCACCGCGTATCCATCGCGTCCCAGTTCGACGATTTCGAAATTGCCGGGATCAGCGGGGAGACGGAACGCCACCGCCGCGGCAGCCGGCACGACTTCTCCGTCGAGATCGGCCAAAGCGCCGCTCGACGCGCCGCCCGGACCAAAGAGCGGGCTAGTGCGAACCTCCAAGCCGCGGGCGGCGGCCACCTCGCTCAACGAGCCGCCAGCACCGAGTGCCTGGGTGAGATCACCGGTCGCGGTCGCCAACTTTTGCAGCGCCGCCACGCGTTCTTTGTCCGCCAATTCCTTCTCCGCGGGCGTGAGAACCATCGCGACGTAGCGCACCGAACGCTGCTCCGGAGCCTGCAGGGTGGATTTTTTCTCCTCGAAAGCTTTTTGCAGTTCCTCGTCGGTCACCTCGATCCCCTTGCCCGCCTGCGCCGCGTCGAAACGCAGCACCTCGACATCGACCGGAGCCACACGCTGCAAGGCCGGCTCCAGCTCGCCCGGGAGCAGCATAGCCGGGGACTGCACGAGGGCTTTCACCTCCTCGAGGCGCAGCGCGTCTTTGATCACATCTTCGAGCTGTCGCTCGGTGAAGCCGCGCGGCGCGAGTTGCTCCTGCATGAAGTTGGCGTATTTGACCGGGTCGAATTGTCCGTCGGTCTGGAAGACCGGCAGCGTCTTGATGCGGTCGACCACCGCTTGATTGCCCGGCTCCACCCCCAGAGTCCGCGCCTCATGCTGCAGAACCATGAGATTCCAAATGAAGTTGTTGGCCGCCTCGTCCTCCGTCTGCGCCTGCCCCGAAAGATCGCGCACCAAGTCGAACTGCCCGAGGGCCAAGGACAGTTGGTAGACCCGGATGGCCCGCTCGATATCGACGGTCATGACATCGCGCCCGTAGATCCGCGCCACGATGTTCGAACCCACACGGTCCATTTCGGTCGTGTTGTACAAAAATGCGAAAGCAATGATGGTGAGGAAGGCAATAAGCACCATGAGCCAGCGCTGGTGCTTGCGGATCGTCGTGAACATAAGAGGAAGGGGTTGAAAAAGGCCGGACCGTGAATTATCTAAACACCCTGCTTATGAAAGCAAGCTCCCTCCCCGCTCTCCTCTTGCTGCTCGGCCTCGGCGCGGCGACTCCAGCTGCCGCGCAGGATACCGTCATTCTCAACGGCGGTGTCACCCGCGAGGGCAAGATCATCGGGGTGAGCGGAGGAAACATCCGCATCCAGACACCCAACGGCACGGTCGGGACCCCTCTCTCGCAGGTCCGGGAAATCCGCATGGACGCGCCGCCCGAGTTCGACGCGGCCGCCTCACAACTCGCCGCCGGCGACGCCCAAGGCGCCGTGGGCGCCCTGACCAAAATCAACGAAACCTTCTCCGGACTCCCCGCCCCGTGGGCCGAACGCGCCGCCGCCCTGCTCGGCGATGCCAAACTCGCCGCCGGCGACAAGGAAGGCGCGGCTGCCGCTTATGACAATCTGACCAAGACCTACCCGCAGGCCACCGCGCTGGCCAACCTCGGGCGCGCCCGCCTCGCCGTCGATGCCGGGCAATTCGAAGAGGCGTCCCCGCTGCTCCAGCCGCTGCTGGCCGGAGCGGACAAGACCGCGCTTCCCGCGCCGGCCGACGGCCCGCCCTTGTGCCAGGCCTATTACCTCATGGGCCGCGTGCAGGAGGCCGCCGGCGACCATCAGGCCGCTCTGGCCAGTTACCTCAAGGCTTCCACCCTCTTTCCCTTCGACCGGAACGCCGCCGCCGACGCGCAACAGCGCGCCGACGCCCTGCGCGCCGAGCACGCCGGCTTGATTGCTCCCTGATTTTCCCGCACAACCATCCGCCATGATCCCTCACCGCAAACTTCTCTTCACCGCCATCCTCCTTGCCGGGTTGCTCACCGCACTGCCCGCCCGCGCCGCCGAAACCGAAGGCGGCAGCACCTCGATCATCGAGATGATCCTGCACGGCGGTCCGCTCATCATCATGATCTGGCTGGCCATCGTGGCGACCTCGATCGTTATGGTGACCTTCATCATCCAGCTCTTCTTGCAGGTCCGCCGCCAAAGCCTCGCCCCCAAAGCGCTGGTTGGCGCCCTCGACGAGTCCCTCAAGGCCGGCAACTTCCAGGAGGCCTGGGAAACGTGCCAGGCCAACGCCAAGACCTACATCGCGGCCGTGCTGGGCGGCGCGCTGGAGCGCATCGGCCGCGGCAAGGACGCCACCGAGGCCGCCCTCATCGAGATGGGCATCCGCGAATCGCAGATCTTCAAAACCCGCAACAGCTACCTCTCGGTCATCGGCGTTATCTCGCCCATGATCGGACTGCTCGGCACGGTTATCGGCATGATGGGCGCCTTCGCCGTCCTCGGTCAGTCCGGCGTCTCCGATCCGCGCAAGCTCGCCATGAGCATCGGTGAGGTGCTGCTCGCCACGGCAAGCGGCCTCTTCATCGCCATCCCGGCCTTCATTTTCTATTACTACTTCCGCAACCGCATCAACGACGCCACCGTCTACGCGGACAGCGAACTCAACCACCTCGTCGAGGACATCCCGTTCGACGAAGTCAAAGGCATGCGCATCGGCGAGAACTTCAGCGCCGGGGACGGAATCAGCGCCGGCGCCGCCGAATCAAAAGTCTCCCACAAAGTTTCCATGCAGCTGACCACCAACTGCCCCGTCTGTCAGACGGCCATCGTGCCCGGACAAAATCCGTGCCCGGGTTGCGGAACGACGCTCGACTGGCAAGCTTGATCCATGTCCGACGCCGCCCCCAAGCGAGGCAAGAAACTGCGCCGCCAGCCGGAACCGGAGGCCGATCCGGAATTCCAGATCGCGCCGATGATCGACATCCTGCTCGTCCTGCTCGTTTTTTTCATGTCGATCAGCTCGACCGAGGTGCTGCAGTCGAACAAAGACATCCGCCTCCCCGTGGCCAAGGACGCCAAGGATGCCAAGGAAAATCCCGGACAAATCATCGTCAATTTGGCGGTCAATCCGATCAGCAATTCGGTCGGCATCAGCGTGAACGAGAAAGATTATCCCTCGCCCGGCGACCTCATCCCCGTGCTGCAAAACCACATCCAAAAGAACCCCATGGTCCGCGTGCTCATCCGCGCCGACAAAGAAGTGCGCTACGCCACGATGAAGAGCCTGCTCGAGGCGGTGGGCAAAGCGGGCATCGCCAATGTGACTTTTTCCGTTGTCGACAAGGAGGCGGCGCCGACGCCCTCGTAGCCGCTTGCGCGGACGCGAAACTCGGCAAAATTAGTCCGTTATGGGTGGTTCCGTAGGCTCAGAGGACGGCGACGTCGGTTTCCAGATCGCGCCGATGGTGGACGTGGTCTTCGTCCTCCTTCTCTTTTTCATGGCCTCGGCCGGTTCCCAGATCGTCGAGCGCGAACTCAACATCAGCCTACCCAGCGGCCGCGGCGGCGCCGCCGCCGGTCCCCCGCCCACCCCCGTCATCATCGACATCAGCCCCGACGGCGTGGTCAGCATGAACAACCGCATTTTCGACACCCCGGCCAGCAAGGAAATGCCCGAACTGCGCGCCCAACTCAAAGACAACATCGACCGCTTCGGCGACAAAGACCCCGTCATCATCCGCCCCGACGACAACGCCAAGCAGGAACGCATCATCGACGTCCTCAACTCCGCCGCCGCCGCCGGAGTGAAAAATTTGACGTTCAGTTAGCCCATAGATGCGGTCAGACGTTGACGCGTCGCGGTGGCGTTTGATACAAAGAACGCACTATGGGATCGCCACACCGTAGGAGTTGGCTACTGTTTGTTGCCTGCGTTGCCCCTTGCATCTCCGTGGAGGCACGCACCGAGGAGCGCAGGGCGATGGTGGTCCAGAGCTGCGAGGCCACTTTCGACAACCAAAAGGTCTTGGATGTGCCTTCCGGCACAGAAGTAACCATTCTCGGCAAGCAGGAGGATACGCAGCGTGTTCTTATCCGCATCCCGAGCGCGGATGGAGAAATCACAGGATTGGTTCCTGCCGCTGCAATCGTTCCACTTGCGGACCATCAGGGTCCGCAAAAAGAAGCAGAGGAACAGGCGCCCCCCACCCCTTCATTCGATCCAACTCGCGAAACATCAGCCGCCGACTTGGCCGAGTTCTTCAAATCCAATCGGGATGATTTCAAGCAGTGGGAAGGTCAATCGTTGACCGTTGGTGGCGTGGTGGAAGCTCTTCGCGTTATGGGCAACACAGGATCGATGCTCACGGCGGAGATCACACTTCGAACCCGTTCGGATTTGCCCAAAGTGCG
>CAYQMP010000051.1:0-8429 GCA_964418615.1 uncultured Chthoniobacter sp.
GGAATGAACGCCGTGTGCACCTCGGGCGGCACGTCGATCATCTTGTAGTCGGTCGACGAAACGAAAAGCAGGCTCTGCTGGCCTTTGCCCAGCAGCTGGTTTTGCGAGTCGTAGATTTCGTGCTCGAGGGTGACGAACTTGCGGTTGTAGCCGCCGATGCGGATGCGCACGCTGACTGTTTCGAACTCGCGCGTTTCGCGGACGAACTTGTGCTCGAAGGACCGCGTCAGGATGTAGAACGACGTGTTCTTCAAGTTGAACTTGGGCATGACCCGGTTGAAGAACAACTCGCGGGTCTTGCCGACCCACATGGCATACATGCCGAAGTAGACATTCCCCACCGAATTGGTGTCCGCATACGTCGCGACGAACGAGTGGACGAACCACTTGCCCTCGAAATGCCCGCCGAGAGGATGCTGCACCGCTTCGACCAGAGACTTCGCCGTTTCGGTCAGCGTGGCGGGAGCCTCGGCCACGGCGCGCACGGGTGCCTCGACCGCGGGCAGGGTCGGCGCGGCCAGCGGGGACATCTCGTCGGCCGGCGCGCCGAGCTGGTCGGCGTCGCTGACAAAATCCTCCCCCGCGGTCGGCTTGAGCAGGGTCCAGATGACATAGCCCAGCGGCAGCAACGAGCCGATGATCATGAAAACGGGGTAAGCGAGCAGGTAACCGAAGGCGAAGATGACCACGGCGAGACTGCCGATGCAGAACATTTTGACCTGCGGAATGCGGTTGGCCGGTGTGTTGACGTAGCAGCGGGCCACGGCCAGCGCGGAATAGCCGACAAAAAACGTGGCGTAGAAAATCATGAAGTATTCCAGCTCCAGACCGAGCGCCGCGCCGGCCAGCGCGATCACACCGCAAAACAGGAAGAGCGGGATCGGCGAGGTGACCAACGAGGTGGGCACCAACGCGAAGATGGCATTGACGCTGCTGCGCACATTGCTCTGCAGGAACCAGCGCAGGGCGATGTAACCGCTATCCAGCGTGGTCAGAACGCAGGCGCAGAGGAAAACGCAGTAGGCCCCGAAAATCCAAGGATGCGCGGCCGCTTTCTCGAAGAGCAGGCGCATGACCGCATCGTGCCCGTAAACGTGCCCGCCGAGTCCGGCATGCAGGAATTCCCCCGCCCCGACCCCGAGGGCCCAGAGGGCGAGCAGGCCGTGGAAAAGGAGGAGCAGGAAAAACTGCAGGGCGCCGGCGAGGTAGCCCGCCGCGACCGAGACGCGCTCGCGGTGCATTTGGATCGCGCGTTGCCATTGCTGGAGGTCGAGCCACGGACCAAGGAGGAAGCCGATGAAAATGGGGACCATGTAACCCCAGAAATTCCAGTCGTTGGTCGGCAGGTTCTCCGCCGGCACCACGCCCAGATCCGGGGAGATGCGTGACGGGGCCGAGAGCAGGATGCCGATCGCACCCGCCACGATGAGAAAAATGACGCCATGGCTCCACTTGATGCGGCGGATATTGAACTCCTCGCCGAAAAGGATCCCGGCCGCGAGGACGACCAGCAAGATGAGCGGAAGGTAGAGGACCTCGGGCGACAGCCCCAGCGGCATCCATCCGTAGCGGATGAGGGCAAAAATGGTCAGGGTGATGGCCAGCAACTGGTAGAGGAAAAAGACCAGCCGGAAGGGGCGCGCCCAACCGGTGAAAAATTTGCCCAGCGATTCCGACCCCCCCGCCTGACGCCGCGCCAGATGGTGCGTGATGAAGCCGAAGAAAATCAGCCCGAGGCAGTTGGGAATGGCAAAGCTGAGCAGGCCGAAAAGTCCGAACTGCAGGGTGAACTGAACGGAAAAAAACAGGCCCAAGCCCCACATCCAAGAGAGCGCGACCGTATTGCCCCACAGCAAGGTGTTGAACCAACGGGGCGGTTTGATTTCCGAAGCCGGCATAAAACGAGATGGGGAGCCTAGCACGAAGGAACCCGGTTGCCCAACATTCCGGTGCCAGATGGCCGGCCGGACACGCCGCGGGAACTCAGGGCGCGAGGCTGCCGGGGCCGAGGGCTTGCAGGTTGCTCTTGCGGCCGCCGGGATGTTCGCCGGCGACGAAGGGCAGGGTCAGCACTTCGCCCTGCCGCGAGATTTTGACGTCCACCGGATCGCCCGCCGTGAGGAAGAACGAGGCATCGAGCGCGTCCTCCGGTTCGCGGATCGCGATGTCGCCGACCTGCAGAATGATATCGCCGGGACGAAACTGCGCGGCGGCCGGGCCGTAAGGATCGACCATGTCGATGGCCATGCGGGAACCTTCGACCGCGTCGGGAATTTCCTGCACGGTGACCCCGGCCCACCCGTGGCGCACTTCGCCGAAGCGTGCGTAGTCGGCCCGCACTTTTTCGGCCGCGCGGATGGGCAGCACGTAGCAACCGGCGCCTTCCTCGAAACCGCTGACCAGCACGCCGACGACCTCTCCGTCGAGATTGAGGGCGGGGCTGCCGGCCTGTCCGCGCTGCACCGGGACATTCGCCCGGATGTGCGTCGTGGTGAAAAATTTTCCTTTCGACTGTCGGTCGAATCCGCCGATCACGCCGAAGCTGGGCGACACCTCATGGTCGAAGGGAAAGCCGACCACAACCAGCGGCGAGGCCACTTGAAGTTCGCGGCAGTCGCCCCTGTTGAGGAAGGGCGTGACGCCGGCCTCGTCGACTTTGAGCAAAGCGATCCCGCTGCGCGGATCCTTGGCCAGCAGGCGCGCGGGCATCGATTTGCCGTTGTGCGTCACGGTGATGCTGAAGCCGTCCCCGACCACCGAGGACAGGGTGTAGAGATGTCCGGTGGTGTCGATGAAGAATCCGGTGCCGGCCACTTTGCCCAGTTCGTCACCCGACTCGACGCGCACCACGGCATTGGAACTGCCATTGAAAACATTGGCCACGGTCGCCTCGATGGCATCGCCCATGGCCTCGTTGTCGAGGACTTCAGGCTGCGGAGGTCCGGCCGGATTGGCCCCGACCGGACTCACCTGCACCGCGCCAACCAGCGCGGCGCAAAGACTAAAAGCTGTAAGGCGACTCATAGCTCACCGGGCGCGCCTCGAGGACATAGTGCGGCGGAAATTCGGAACGCGAGGCCACCGGCATACGGACGTCGCCGTGCCCGGCCGGCAAGACATTGATCATGGGACGCGGATCGTTGAGGGCCAAAGCGGTGCCCGGGATGCTCTCGTCTTGCTGGGTCACGAGGATCACGGCCGAAACAACAACCGCCGCAGCGGCAACCGAGGCGTAAGCCAAGCGGGGCACGTGGAATTCCGGGAAGGCGTTGACCATGCGCTCCCAGAGGAGCTTCCAAGTGGGCTGACGCAGCAATTCGGCGCGCTGGCGCTGATGGAAGTCATCCATGAAACGCTCGAAATAGTCGGGCGTCGGATGCTCGTAACGCTTGAGGCGCAGCAGTTTGTGGATGTCGCTGTTCATAGGCTAAGAGACCAAAAATTCCTGCAAGTAGTTCTGCAGCTGGCGGTGCGCATAAAAGAGGCGGGAACGCACCGTTCCTTCGGAGATCCCCAAAATTTTCCCGATTTCAGCATGAGGCATGCCTTGGATATCGAACATTGTCACAACGGCTCTGTGCTCATTCGACAGCTTCATCATGGCCTCGTTCAATCTTACTTGCAGTTCTTTGAGATTAACTTCTCGTCTTGCGTCCGGTCCGCTGGTCATTTCGATGAACTCGGGGTCGTTGTGGATCCCATTGTCCACGTCGTCGAGGCTCATCTTATAGGTTCGGGAGCGCTTTTTCAGAAAATTGATCGTCATGTTCGTGGCGATGGTGTGCAGCCACGTGTAGAAGCTGGATTTCCCCTTGAATCCTTTGATCGAGCGGTAGGCCTTGGCGAAGATGTCCTGGAGCAAGTCGTTGGTATCCTCGTGGTTGGAGGTCATGTTGTAGACCAAACCATAGAGCCGGGGGCTGTATTTGCGCACCAAGAGATCAAATGCCCGCGGATCGCCGTCCTGCGTGCGTGCCACGAGATCGACATCGTTGATCTCTTGTTCCTCGGCGGTATCTGACATCGGGGAACGGGGACAGTATCAGACACCCCTCGGCGGGGGAAGCAGGATGCGGCGGGGCGGCGCCCGTCGGCGCACCGCGCTTATTTTTTCAGTCCTTGCGGCAGGGCGGAGGCCAAGAGGCGGCTCAAAGCGGAGGCCGCGGAACGCCCGGTCTCGATCACTTCGTCGTGCGAGAGTGGTTGGTCGGTCACGCCGGCAGCCCAATTGGTCAGGCAGGAAAAGGCCGCGACTTCCAGTCCGAGCGCCCGTGCCTGGATCGCCTCGAAGACCGTCGACATGCCCACCGCGTCGGCACCGAGGGTCCGCAACATGCGCACTTCCGCCGGCGTCTCGTATTGCGGACCGGGCACGCAGGCGTAAACACCTTCATGCAGGTGCAGGCCGAGGTCCGCCGCCGCTCCCCGGAAGAGACCGCGCCAGCGGGCCTGATAAACCTCCGACATATCGTGAAAATTGGGACCACCGGCCAGCGGCGAAACAGCCGTGAGGTTGAGATGGTCGGAAATCATCATCCATCCGCCCGGCGCGAAGCGCGGATTGAGCGTGCCCGCGGCATTGGTCAGAACGAGCAACTCCGGTCCGAGCGATGCCATCAACCGCACGTGCGCCGCGACCTGGCGTGCGCTGTGTCCCTCGTAATAATGCACCCGGCCCACGGCGAGAAGCAGAGGCACGCCGCCGAGCTCGGCTCCGACGAATTTCCCGGCATGCCCCGGCACTTTCGACTCGGGCAGGCCGGGGATCTCGGCGTAGGACACCTCGAAGAGTTTGTCGCAGGCATCGGCGAAACCTCCGAGACCCGAACCAAGGACAAGAGCCGCCTTGGGACGGAACCCGGCCAACGCCTCGGGCAGGCGGGGAAATTCGTCCGAGAGGGAACTGGCGGACGTCATAGAGAAAGACTCAGACCGCTTTGATCAGCACGGACGAATTGTGTCCGCCGAATCCGAAGGAATTGCTGATCGCCACTTTGACGTCCTTCTCGCGCGCCTTGTGGGGCACGTAGTCCAGGTCGCACTCGGGATCCGGGTTGTCGAGATTGATCGTCGGCGGGACCACGCCGTCGCGCATGGCCAGGACCGAGGCGGCCATCTCGATGGCGCCCGCCGCACCGAGGAGGTGGCCGGTCATCGATTTGGTCGAGCTGACGAGCAAACCGTTCCGCGCGTGTTCGCCGAAGGCATGCTTGACCGCCTTGGTCTCGCAGATGTCGCCGACCGGCGTGGAGGTGCCGTGGGCGTTGATGTAATCCACGTCCTCGGGATTCACCTTGGCGTGATTCATGGCCATGGCCATGCAGCGGGCCGCACCCTCGCCGCCGGGCAAAGGCGCGCTCATGTGGTAGGCGTCGGCGGTCAGGCCGTAGCCGGCCAGTTCGCAGTAAATTTTCGCCCCGCGCTTTTTGGCGTGTTCGTATTCCTCGAGAATGATGACCCCGGCCCCCTCGCCCATGACGAAGCCGTCGCGGTCTTTGTCGAAGGGACGCGAGGCGCGCTCCGGTTCGTCGTTGCGCGTGCTCAGGGCACGCATGGCGCAGAAGCCGGCGATGCCCACGGGCACGATGCAGGCTTCGCTGCCGCCGGTGAGCATGACATCGGCATCGCCGAATTTGATGATGCGCCAGGCCTCGCCCATGCAGTGGTTGGCCGTGGCGCAGGCCGTGACGATGGCCATGTTGGGTCCGCGCAGGCCGTGCTCCATGGAAATGAAACCGCTGGCCATGTTGCTGATCATCATCGGGATCATGAACGGCGAAGTGCGGTCCGGACCCTTCAGCGCCATCTTGGTCACCTGGTCCTCCATCGTTTTGAGTCCACCCACCCCGCTGCCGATCATCACGCCCACGCGGTCGAGGTCGACTGCGGCGAGATCGAGCCCGGAATCGTCGAGGCTCATCTTGGTCGCCGCCACGGCCAACTGCGTGTAGCGGTCGGTGCGTTTGACGTCCTTCGGCGTTTTGTAAAAGGAAGCAGGTTCGAAGTCGCGAACCTCGCCGGCGATCTTGCTGTCGAATTTTTCCGAGTCGAAGGCCTGATAGCGCGTGATGCCACTGCGACCCGCTTTGAGATTTTCCCAAAAGGAGTCCAAATCATTGCCCACCGGGGAAACAATCCCCATACCCGTGATGACCACGCGACGTTCGCTCATACCGTGAATGGGTATTCTTAAAGCACCGCGCCGAGCCTTGGCGAGGCCAAACACAGGGCCGCGCATCACGCGGCGCTAGAGGTCATTGCCCCGCTCGTGTTCGTTCAGCGCACCGCAGGACGCGCAGCGCACCAGAACGGAGTCCCCCGCGTCGTGACGGATCCAACCGGCGCAGAGGCGGCACTGGAAAAGATCGCGCCGCTCCCGCCGCCTCCGTCGCGTGCGACGCCAATCGTTGACCAGCCAAAGCAGGACCACGACGGCCAGCAGGCCCGCCGCGTAAACCAGCGGGAGAACGTGGAGTGCGGTGCGGATCACGGCGCCACCTCCGCCGCCGGCGCCCAGACCACGCGCAGGATCCCGCGGTGGCCACCCGGCACAGCCCCGAAGCGGGAGAGTTGCACCGCGCGCCGCGCTGCGGCATCCAAGGCGGGCACGCCGCAACTGCGCAACAGCCACACGTGCCGCGCCTCGCCGGTTGCATCGAGCACGACGAGAAGCTCGGTAGGCAACCCCGGCGGTTCCTCCGGCGCCGCGGCCTGCAGGCGCCCGAGCACATCTTCGGTCACGGCCGGACCCCCCGTGTCAAATCGCGCGCTGACCGGCGCTAGCTCCGGAGGCGACGGCACGGATCTCGGCTCGAACCACGCCCGCTCGGCCAGTGGCGGCAGCGCGCCGACCCACGACTCCTCTTCGGCGCGCGGCGGTGCGGGGACGAAGGCGGGGAGCGGAGGTTGCAGGGCACGCCAAGGACGCTCCCATCGAGGAACCGGCAACATGCGGTCGCGGTAACGGCCCGGGTCGAGCCACGAGGGATCGCGTGCCGCGATGAGCACGGATTCCGCGCCCCCGGGCATGATAGTGATCGCGACCGGCAAAGGCGGCAGAGTCACGCCCCGCACCGGTGTATCGGCCCGCACGAGGTAGAGAGCCGCGGCATGCAGCAGAACGGAAACCAGCAGCATGGCGGGCAAGAGCAGCCGGATCGGATAGGTCGTCGGCCAATGGAAAACGTGGGCCAGCCGTTCGGCGAGGATCATGGTCGGGACGGGCTCGTCGCCGCGAGAGCGACATCGAAACCATTGGCCAAGGCGAGTTCGGTCACCCGCGAGACGAGGGCCATCGGCGCATTCCGGTCGGCCTTGATCACCACCTGCCGCGAGACGGCGCGTCGGGACGAGAGGCGCTCGCCGAGTTGCTCCGGTTCGACCACGCGGTCCTCGAAGTAAACGGACGCCCCGGCCCCGCCGGTCACGGAGACGACCAGCGGGTTGCGCATGGCGGGGAGAAGAAATCGTGAAGCCGGCAACTCGAGCACAGTGCCCGGCTGCAGCAGATAGCTGCCGGAAAGCAGCACGTAGAAAAGGAGGAGAAGAACCACCGTGGCGGCGCCGGCCGCCAGTGCGGGCGCGCCGCTCCAACGCACCGAGGATTGCAGCCTCATGGCTCGCCGGCCGGCTCGCCTTCCATGGCCAGGATCTCCGCGGCGGGCAGAGTCCGGTTTTTCAGCAGGTTGACCATTTCGATGCCGGCACGCTCCATGTCGTGCATCAGGTCCTTGACCCGCGAGGAGAGATAAGCGGCGCCGATCAGCGCGGGAATGGCCACCGCGAGGCCCGCGGCGGCGGAAATCAAGCTGTGGTAAACCGCTCCGGACAAATCCGCCACCGTGGCATAGCCGCCTTGGGTGGAAACCAAGTAGAAGGCTTCGAGCAGACCGAGCACCGTTCCGAGCAAACCGAGCAGCGGCGCAACCCACGCGATGCCGTTGAGCAGCAGGAGATGACGCTCGAGACGCGGCACCTCGAGCTGACCGGACTCCTGCACGATGTCGCGCAATTCCGCACGCGGACACTCGCGGGCCAGCACCGCGCTGAGCGCCACGCGCCCGACCGGGCCGGGAGTCGACAGGCATTGCTGGCGGGCTTCGTCATAACGGTCGTCGCGCACCAAGTTGGCCAAGCCGCGCAGGAATTCACCCACGCGGATTTGCGCGCGGTGCAAAAAGACCAACCGCTCGAGAAAGACGGCCAACCCGAGCACGCTCACCGCGAGGATGACCCACATGATCGGGCCGCCTTTTTGCATCAGCTCCAGCATCTTCCCGCATCATTCAAACGGACGCCCCCCGCGGCAATCCCGATTTGCACCCTCCCCAGTAGCCCGAGTTGTGGCGGACCCACCAATGACTGGTTGGGACCAGGGGCACGGGCGTCCCGCCCGTCACGACCCAAGCCCATCGGCAGGCCTCCTGCTC